>NZ_JBFRTD010000021.1:0-2943 GCF_041473955.1 Vibrio sp. 10N.222.54.E6
ACCCTTTCGGGTTGTATGGTTAAGTGACTAAGCGTACACGGTGGATGCCTTGGCAGTCAGAGGCGATGAAAGGCGTAATAACTTGCGATAAGCCCAGATTAGGTAGTAATAACCTTTTGAGTCTGGGATTCCTGAATGGGGAAACCCACTTACATAAGTAAGTATCCTGTTGTGAATACATAGCAACAGGAGGCAAACCGGGGGAACTGAAACATCTAAGTACCCCGAGGAAGAGAAATCAACCGAGATTCCGAAAGTAGCGGCGAGCGAAATTGGATTAGCCCTTAAGCTTTTAATGATGCAGGTGAAGAGTCTGGAAAGTCTCGCAATAAAGGGTGATAGCCCCGTAACCGACACATCATAATCAGTGAAAACGAGTAGGGCGGGACACGTGATATCCTGTCTGAATATGGGGGGACCATCCTCCAAGGCTAAATACTACTGACTGACCGATAGTGAACCAGTACCGTGAGGGAAAGGCGAAAAGAACCCCTGTGAGGGGAGTGAAATAGAACCTGAAACCGTGTACGTACAAGCAGTAGGAGCACCTTCGTGGTGTGACTGCGTACCTTTTGTATAATGGGTCAGCGACTTAATTTTAGTAGCAAGGTTAACCGTTTAGGGGAGCCGTAGGGAAACCGAGTCTTAACTGGGCGTACAGTTGCTAGGATTAGACCCGAAACCAGGTGATCTAGCCATGGGCAGGTTGAAGGTTGAGTAACATCAACTGGAGGACCGAACCGACTAATGTTGAAAAATTAGCGGATGACTTGTGGCTAGGGGTGAAAGGCCAATCAAACCTGGAGATAGCTGGTTCTCCCCGAAAGCTATTTAGGTAGCGCCTCGGACGAATACTACTGGGGGTAGAGCACTGTTAAGGCTAGGGGGTCATCCCGACTTACCAACCCTTTGCAAACTCCGAATACCAGTAAGTACTATCCGGGAGACACACGGCGGGTGCTAACGTCCGTCGTGGAGAGGGAAACAACCCAGACCGCCAGCTAAGGTCCCAAAGTATAGCTAAGTGGGAAACGATGTGGGAAGGCTCAGACAGCCAGGATGTTGGCTTAGAAGCAGCCATCATTTAAAGAAAGCGTAATAGCTCACTGGTCGAGTCGGCCTGCGCGGAAGATGTAACGGGGCTAAGCTATACACCGAAGCTGCGGCTACGTACCTTAGGGTATGTGGGGTAGGGGAGCGTTCTGTAAGCCGTTGAAGGTGGTCTGTAAGGGCTGCTGGAGGTATCAGAAGTGCGAATGCTGACATGAGTAACGATAAAGGGAGTGAAAAACTCCCTCGCCGGAAGACCAAGGGTTCCTGTCCAACGTTAATCGGGGCAGGGTAAGTCGACTCCTAAGGCGAGGCCGAAAGGCGTAGTCGATGGGAAACGGGTTAATATTCCCGTACTTCTTACAATTGCGATGGGGGGACGGAGAAGGCTAGGTGGGCCTGGCGACGGTTGTCCAGGTTCAAGTACGTAGGCGGAAAGTTTAGGTAAATCCGGACTTTCATTAACGCTGAGATACGATGTCGAGCTACTACGGTAGTGAAGTCATTGATGCCATGCTTCCAGGAAAAGCCTCTAAGCTTCAGATTGTAAGGAATCGTACCCCAAACCGACACAGGTGGTCGGGTAGAGAATACCAAGGCGCTTGAGAGAACTCGGGTGAAGGAACTAGGCAAAATGGTACCGTAACTTCGGGAGAAGGTACGCTCTTATCAGTGAAGTCCCTTGCGGATGGAGCAGACGAGAGTCGCAGATACCAGGTGGCTGCAACTGTTTATTAAAAACACAGCACTGTGCAAAATCGTAAGATGACGTATACGGTGTGACGCCTGCCCGGTGCCGGAAGGTTAATTGATGGGGTTAGACTTCGGTCGAAGCTCTTGATCGAAGCCCCGGTAAACGGCGGCCGTAACTATAACGGTCCTAAGGTAGCGAAATTCCTTGTCGGGTAAGTTCCGACCTGCACGAATGGCGTAATGATGGCCACGCTGTCTCCACCCGAGACTCAGTGAAATTGAAATCGCTGTGAAGATGCAGTGTACCCGCGGCTAGACGGAAAGACCCCGTGAACCTTTACTACAGCTTGGCACTGAACATTGAACCTACATGTGTAGGATAGGTGGGAGACTATGAAACCGCGTCGCTAGATGTGATGGAGTCGTCCTTGAAATACCACCCTTGTAGTTTTGATGTTCTAACGTTGGTCCCTGAATCGGGATTACGGACAGTGCCTGGTGGGTAGTTTGACTGGGGCGGTCTCCTCCCAAAGAGTAACGGAGGAGCACGAAGGTGGGCTAAACACGGTTGGACATCGTGTGGTTAGTGCAATGGCATAAGCCCGCTTGACTGCGAGAATGACAATTCGAGCAGGTGCGAAAGCAGGTCATAGTGATCCGGTGGTTCTGAATGGAAGGGCCATCGCTCAACGGATAAAAGGTACTCCGGGGATAACAGGCTGATACCGCCCAAGAGTTCATATCGACGGCGGTGTTTGGCACCTCGATGTCGGCTCATCACATCCTGGGGCTGAAGTCGGTCCCAAGGGTATGGCTGTTCGCCATTTAAAGTGGTACGCGAGCTGGGTTTAGAACGTCGTGAGACAGTTCGGTCCCTATCTGCCGTGGGCGTTGGAAAATTGAAAGGGGCTGCTCCTAGTACGAGAGGACCGGAGTGGACGAACCTCTGGTGTTCGGGTTGTCATGCCAATGGCATTGCCCGGTAGCTAAGTTCGGAATCGATAACCGCTGAAAGCATCTAAGCGGGAAGCGAGCCTTGAGATGAGTTTTCCCTGGCACTATAAGTGTCCTAAAGGGTTGTCGTAGACTACGACGTTGATAGGCAGGGTGTGTAAGTGCTGCGAGGCATTGAGCTAACCTGTACTAATTGCCCGTGAGGCTTAACCATACAACACCCAAGGGGTTTTGTGGACTCAAAGA
>NZ_JBFRTD010000022.1:0-35060 GCF_041473955.1 Vibrio sp. 10N.222.54.E6
TTATTCAGCCGCTTAAGCTTGCTGCTTTACAAAATGAATGGCCCCTTGAATACTAAGATTAGCGTTTCGATTTATCAGCGTCAGAGGGTAATTCAAACTCAGGGAGCATAAATTAGTATTACTTCGAGGTGTTTCTCTTCTTACGCTGTTAGCCTAGAAAAACACATGGGTTACTAGAAGAGAAAAGGACGGATATGACACTTCCTATTTTTCACTCAAACAACGGAAGGTGGAGTGTCGGTGGGTGTGGCTCAGTATGTTCCAGAACTAAATGCGGCGGTCGGTTACTTGCAAAACAACCGTAACATGAACATGAAAATCGCAATTTCAGTTAAACCACAGAACCCTACAGTGCATTTGGTGATTGGCCACAAGAGTAATGTAGAGAAAGAATATCCATCGCAAGCCTAACTGTATCGGATCTCACAGACCTTTGTACTACTCATCTAATGAACAGTTAGGAGCGTTATATGTTGTTGTCTTGGTTTAGCGACGACTACCCATCGGCCTTATTGTTATCATATTCAGGTACTAATTGAGTGAGGGGAATGATCGCCTCACCCAACTTTCATTGTGACAACGTCACAAAAAGACCGAAAGACTACGGTTATTACCTTCCTTGAAGCCCTTATATAACGTTCTGGTCAGAGTTTTATAAAATATTCAACGTTTTACTGCCCACTTTTAAATCGACTCTCTTTATACCCAAGCGATAAAGGCAAGAGAGTACGTCATTTTGAAAAACATTGTATTGACTACGATTTAGAAGTAATAAAAATTCTTCTAACAAGTATCGTTTTTGAGCAAGCTGATAAAAATCACTTATCCTTTGCTTTACATCCAAGTCAATAACAGCGACTTCCAGGCGAGATTGATTCTTCTCAAATAAAAAACTAATCGGCCATTTTGACACAGAAAACCTCCATTATGTGTGAATTATAAAAACAGTCGTTACCGCTCGAAGGGAAAATTAGAGCAACATTTCTTCTTTAATTCCTACTTTGATTAATGCCGCCTTCTCAATCGCTGTTAGTTCTGAAAGCTCACTAACGAAATCACAATCCTTGAACCGAACGTCGGTCGCTTCACCCAACTTTTCACTCAATGCCGTCATCAAGCCTTCTACTAGGCCACTGAAACGCATGGCAGTCGAGATTAAAACATTGTCACCTTGCGCCAGATATGACGACGGAACTTGTTCAGCAACCAACCTAAAAACGCCTCGTAAACGCTGACCAAAAGCACCTTCCAATTGCGTTAATGTCGCTTTCAGGTCACTTTTCGACATTTGATCCAAAGCTGAACTCATTAAATCCCCATCAAAACGAGCATGAGCATTCGCATCAAGCGCGCCTTCAGTTTTTTTGCCGTTTTTTCATGCCATTGCAAGGCCGATGTATCAATAAAACCTTGTAAACCTTGCATAGTGGCGCTTACATTTGGACGTTTGTGTGAAAGTGAGTCCACAATTAATCCTAGATGCCCTGAATAATTTTTCTCTTGTTTAGGGACAGTAGAAAGCGCCAATTCACGAACTAGACTCAGATCCCCCTTTATTCAAGGCGATATTCTGAATAAATTTAAATGAAATATTGCCTTCGCTTAGCGCATCTTGTAGCTTATTTATTGTTTCACTAGATAATAATGGTGTTAAATTCGCTGTTACTCGTGTAGACAAGTAACTCACCGAATCCAGTGCTGTTTTCTTACTATTATCCTTAGCTGAACTACCTCTAATACCTAGATCATTATCAATTTCAGAACTAACAGCAATCGTCCTGACAGGATGCTCGCTCGAGCTTTGTTTCTGTGTTTCCGGCTCAAAATAAGAACTAATAGCCTCTTTAAGTCCACCAACTTGAGCAGTTAATTTTCGGTCATTGAATAGGTTTCAGCGACAATGGCGAGTTTAGTTTGAGCAGACCACTGCTCTGATGAAGTGTTGCTCTTTGGCACGGTGGCTCCTGAACTTCTGAGTTGCGGGCGCCAATAATACAGGGTCGCAGTGCTAATTCCTTCCTCTTCGGACACTTCTTTAACTGACATCGAATAGGGAGGCAGCAGCTTCTTCAATATCGCTTCTTTTCTTTCAACTGAGATACGAGACACAATTACTCTTTATCGCCCAAACTGGTTAAATTTTAACAGTGACAACTACCCTGCCAGATAGGGATATTGTGAACCCAGATTTAGACACAAGAACAGCTCCCGATTGGGAGCCGTTCCCCTTTCAAAAATGATAATGTGCTTTCACACTATCATTCTCCTTTAGCAGCTTTATTATCTTTGGTGCTTGTCTCTTCAGCCTTATGCTCTAATACATCACAGTTTTTATTGATAGTGATGGACTTAGGCTTCATAGCTTCAGGTATCTCTTTCACCAGAGTAATAGTTAACAATCCGTTAGAAAGATCTGCATCCGTAACTTCAACATAATCAGCTAAGTTGAACTTACGTTCGAATGTACGATTGGCGATACCCTGATACAGATATTTATTTTCTTTATCAGCACATTTTTGCCCACGTACACTTAGCACGCTCTTTTCTACTTGAATATCAAGCTCTTCCTGAGTAAATCCGGCTACGGCCAGGGTGATGGCATAGCGATTCTCTTTTAGAACTTCAATGTTATATGGTGGGTAACCGTTGATAGCAGTTTCACTGGTCATGGCATGATCAATTAATGATGCTAGACGGTCAAACCCAACACTACTACGGTATAGTGGAGATAGGTCAATTGAGCTCATAATATATCCTCCATAAGAAGCAATACAAAATAAAAACAAGAGTGATGAAAAGGCCTCTTGATAAGACAACCTTTTCAAGGTTTTTTATAGTGTTTACGAACAATTATTTCAATAGTTTTTATATAGCAATTTCTCATTGAATTAGTTTTTTTATATGAAATTGTTATATCCTATCTATAATGACGAGACAAAAATAGTTCATAATTAGACGGTCTCTCTACTCTCTGATGGGCAATATTCCACGATATGAATTACGCGGGTGGCATGGGGTCGAGATCGGTTGGTTGAGTTAGAAATGAAAAAAGGCAGACTTTCAGTCTGCCTTTTTTGAGTCACAAGAGATTACTATCAAATCAAATGGAAGGTGATTTATGAATGTGACTCTATGCTTATGTGCGGGTTATGTTTGAAAAATCAATAGCCATGTGATGATTTATTTAACGTAATGGTACTTAGTGTGAACCCAAATTTAGACACAAGAACAGCTCCCTATTAGGAGCTGTTCTGCGTTACGGAGTCACGCAATTGAACATAGGAATAATGAACACCAATAATTTTTTTTAGTGAGTTTTTTAAAATGTATGTCTTTTTACGGCATAACCTTGTTTTTCTTAGATTCATCACTACATCAAATATGAACAATGTTGCTGTTAAACTAGTTTAAAGGTTTTGTATGGCTATCTATGTAGCGCCTGGTAATAAAGTCGGGCGAGATGGGGCTCTTTTCAAGAGTGTAAAATTAATACAACAAATCATACGGTTGTAGTAAAATATGGTCGGTATTGTACTATCCGTGATCATGAAATAGCGCCTCCAACAAGTACTGCAGCGCGACATTGGTTGCAGATTTATAGAACACCAGATAATACGGAGTAATGTCCGTAACATTATCGTAGAAAGGTCGCTTAGCGGCCTTTCTGCATTTGTAAGTATTAGGTAGCCTCCTTGCGGCTTTGTTGCGTAATTAAATTTAGAGATAGAGCTACCCCGTTTCGCGTATTTCTTAGTCAATACGACAAGTTTCAGGCACACCTAACCCAGTAAGCTTGTTCAACGCTTTTATCATCGCGTAAGTTTCACCCACCTGTGCATTGTAATTTCTTAAGCTCAGTTTCCCTCCTAGCAACTGTTTAACTCGATACATCGCTGTTTCTGAGAGTGAACGTTTGTGGTATCCATACCGCTCTTTCCAATACTTATTTGAGCCGTATAATTTCTGGCAACCCACGGCGAGATTTCGAGGGTGACCACGCTCCCAGAAGGCAGCCCCTTCTCTTGGGGGAATAAGCGCAATAGCTCCCTTAATCTTAATAGCAGCGTGACATGCTCTCGTGTCGTAAGCGCCATCACCAGACACCTCAAGGAGACTTCGGCGTGTTTGTTTCAGTAAGTTTGGGAGTACTTCTCCATCTGTAACCGTCGATAAACTTAGCTCGGCGGCAATGATCTCATAAGTGCTTGTATCGACGGCAATATGAAGCTTTCACCAGACCCTACGCTTGCCATCCGTCCCGTGTTTTTTGACCATCCATTCACCTTCGCCATAAACCTTAAGGCCAGTAGCATCAATGGCTAGGTGTTGTATCGCTCCTCTCGTTTTAGTCTTAAATGAGACCTCAACTTGCTTGGCTCTACGACTGATGCAGGTGTAATGCGGACAACTTAACGGAACATGGGCTAACCTAAATATCGAGTCGATAAATCCTCGCAGCGCTGTCGTGATAGCTAAACCACTGAACCGACGTGGCCTCCCGCGCTTATTCTGTTTGCTTTGCGCCCAACCGCTTATTGCCTCTTCATCAATCTAAAAAGTCAGAGAGCCACGGTTAATGAGTGATTGGTTGTATTGCTTCCAGTTGGGTGTTTTATAAAGAGGTTTAGGAATAGGGCTACGAGAGAGTGGACGTAGCTGATCAGATCGTAGGTTCTTGATTTAGTTCCATTGAATTACGCAACAAAGCCCTTAATATCCGCTCGCTTCGGGCGTTCTCTCGTGAATTAACACTTGAGGAACTTGAAGAAGCACTTAAGAAGTTAACGACCGTCTTTCTTAAACGCCAAGAAACAAAATTCGCTGAAATCGTAAATCACATCAAGGTTGATGTTGAAGCTCTCATAGAAGCTCTATCAGGAAAATCAAAAAAGAACACAAAAGGTAAACGTAAGCCTCGCCCTGCTAAATATAGATACACCGACGGGAACGGCAGAGCACAAACATGGACTGGTCAAAGTCGCACCCCTTCCATAATTCAAGAACAGCTTGATGCTGGTAAATCACTTGATGATTTCTTGATCGCGAAATAGTCGCTTCTTTCCCCCCTCCTGCAGTAGGAAGATTTGATCTTGTTGTTAACAACAAGATCAATATTCATATAGAAACGAAACAGAAGCCTTGTTTAAGTTAGTTCGATAGGCCTGAAACCGAAGGCGGGATCCCCATCCTTATTAATGATAATATTAAACGCAGTATTTGGGAAAAATCTCCTAGATTGAATCATTATCTATAAAAGTTAAGTCCTAAGACACCCAATGAAGGCGATATATAAATGGCAAAAAAAAAACGAGCACTCACTTCACTCACTCTTTTTTACAGCCAAGTTTTCTGCAAGGTGATTGCAGCTTTGTCTGTTCTCATTTTAGCTTCCTATCTTTTTGATATTAAATGGCTCTATCGACCAACAAGCCATGGGGCAGCTACGCATCCTATAACTGCTTTTATCTTTTTACTTCTTTCTTGCGCCTGTATTTGGCGGAAAAAGAGTCTGAAGATAACCAGAAGCCTCGTAAGCCTTGCTTTTTTCATACTTGTCATTCGTTTCTATCAACAAAGTACTGGAATTAATTTAATTGACCCTGTTCTAAGTTATTTCATCTTTTTTGATACCCCACTTCACGCAGAGTCTCCCATCGAGATGGGGTTTAATACATCAGTAATGCAACTTTTTGCTGTCATAGCCATTTTTTTCCTCTTAAATAGACGTCCTTGGTATCTAATACAAATTTTTGCCATTACCGCTATTTTCCTCCCATTTGTCTCAGCCGTTGGTTACGCTTATGGTATTGATTCATTTTATGGCCAGATGTCTCCGGTCACCACTATATTAGGGTTCTTTTTAACCATATCAATTTTTGGTCTCACAGCCCACCGAGGCGCACTTAAAACACTCTTATTACCTACTTTAGGAGCGAAAATAGCGCGTACGCAGTTAATCTTTGGGTTGTTATTTTGCCTAGCTGGCGGCTTTCTCACCACTTATATTTTGGATGATGAAACCAGCGGTTTTGCTATCTATGTAGTGGTGGTCTGTACGTATATCACCTTTACAATGCTGGCTAGTGGTATTACTTATGAGCAATTCGATAAACGTAGACGCCTCCTTGAAAAACAACTCCATAAATCCGCAATTACTGACCGGTTAACTGGATTGTATAACCGATCAGAGTTCGATCAAAAAATCCAAGCAGTATTTGAGCAACAAAACCTGAACCAGGAAATAAATAGTTTACTATTAATAGATATTGATTTTTTTAAGCAATTCAATGATACCTATGGGCACTTACTAGGGGACAAAGTTTTGCAGCTCGTCGCTAATGTTCTGAAAAACAATACACGCTCTTCTGATCTAGTTTGTCGTTATGGTGGAGAGGAATTCACTATTTTACTTCTTCAAACAGATCTTGAAATCGCCAGCAAGATCGCTGATAACTTAAGAATATTGGTGAGTGAACAAAACCTCACAGCCCCCCTAGAATACGAATCAGATCAGCAAGTGACCATCTCTATAGGATGCGCTAGCCTCTCACAAGCGGAGACAGTCAAAGAGGTGATTAAGCTAGCGGATAATGCTTTATATGAAGCAAAGAAACAGGGGCGAAATAGAATATGTCTCGCTCACGATAAGAGTGAACGCAAAACTTATGACAATTTTTAGCGGCATCGAGAAATCCTAAGAGCGGTTTTGTTGCGTAATTAAATTTAGAGATAGAGCTACCCCGTTTCGCATGCTTTTTAGTCAATACGACAAGTTTCAGGCATACCTAACCCAGTAAGCTTGTTCAACGCTTTTATCATCGCGTAAGTTTCACCCACCTGCGCATTGTAATTTCTTAAGCTCAATCGCCCTCCTAGCAACTGTTTAACTCGATACATCGCTGTTTCTGACAGTGAACGTCTGTGGTATCCATACCGCTCTTTCCAATACTTATGTGAGCCGTATAACTTCTGGCAACCCACGGCGAGATTTTGGGGGTGACCACGCTCCCAGAAGGTTGTTCCTTCTGACTCGCTTAATCTTAATAGCTGCGTGCCACGCTCTCGTGTCGTGAGCGCCATCACCAGACACCTCAAGGAGGCTTCGGCGTGTTTGTTTCAGTAAGTTAGGGAGGACTTCTCCATCTGTAACCGTCGATAAACTTAGCTCGGCTGCAATAATTTCATGAGTGCTTGTATCGACTGCAATATGTGCTTTCGCCATAAACCTTAAGGCCAGTAACATCAGTGGCTAGGTGCTGTATTGCTCCTTAAATGAGACCCCAACTTGCTTAGCTCTACGCTGATGCAGGTGTAATGTGGACAACTTAATGGAACATGGAAATCTAAATAGCGAGTCGACAAATCCTTGTAGCGCTCTCAGTGGCATAGAAAACACGCGTTTCACCATGAGTGCTGTCGTGATAGCCAAATCACTGAACCGACGTGGTCTCCCGCGCTTATTCTGTTTGCTTTGCGCCCAACCGCTTATCGCCTCTTCATCAAACCAAAAGGTCAGAGAACCACGGTTAATGAGTGATTGGTTGTATTGCTTCCAGTTGGTTGTTTTGTAAAGAGGTTTAGGAATAGGGCTGCGAGAGAGAGTGGATGTAGCTGACCAGATCGTAGGTTCTTGATTTAGTTCCATTGAACCACATTGGTTATATACTTACTCATAGCAAGCTACCCGCTCAAGCGTATGTGTTTAGCGCTGCCAATATTCAACGAGTCATGAAGAATTAAGGAATTAGCTGCCAAACCGCTACAATGACACTCGCTTCCAAAAGCAAAAGGTTCTCTATTTAATAAAAACTGCGGTTTATTTGCTTGGTTCCGAAATAATGTTTCACGAGTAAAGGCCTAAGTTAAGCCGGATAACCAAACTCGGCGACAAGTATGTACACTATAAGCTCATGGCGTTAGAACAGCGATTGTCAATCTTTTTGGGAAAAAACTGAGACAATGGTGTCGAGGAATTTTAGAAAGAGCTGGGCAATAGTGACCTCCCCGCAAAAACGCCCGGAGCATAAGATTACTGTTACACAACCAAACTGAATATGAAAACTATGCTTTTTATACCTAACATTTCTCTCTGTGCCCAAAGCTAGTCATGCAGATTAATTTATGGACTGTTGGCCTTTTCTACAGCTTGGTTTGACAGATATTGATTAAAGACCGAATCTAACACCCCCTCATTGACTGGTTTTGTGATGATTTCTGCGCAGCCAACCTCACGCATTTTAGTTAGGTTTTCCTCGAAGGCATCAGCGGTACAAGCGATGACGATGCTATCACTATAGGGTGAAGATAAAGCCTTAATACGTTTCGTAGCCTCAGTACCATCCATAATAGGCATATGGTTATCCATCATGATTACGTCATAAAAGGTTCTGCTCGCTTGCTCAAAACCTTTTTGTCCGTCAAGGGCAATATCACACTTAAAACCTCTTTTCTTTAGGAATTTAGATAGGATGATGCTATTTACACGATTGTCTTCAACAATCAAAGCTTTCAACCCTTCGCCATTAAATAACTTCATTGGTTCATTTATTTGCTCTCTAGGCTGTGATACAACTTTGACAGGCACGCAAATGATAAAGCGTGTCCCTACACCTACTTTACTTTCCAAGTTAAGCGTGCCATGCATAGTATCTACGAGCTTGGAAATAATAGTTAAGCCAAGTCCAGTCCCGCCAAATTTACGCGTAGTTTTCCCATCGCCCTGAGTGAATGGGTCAAATATCGTTGCTTGTTTCTCTGCGGGGATACCAATTCCCGTATCAGACACCTTAATTTCTAGATAATCGTTGTTATTCATTTGCGTGAGCCGGGTAGAAAAATGGATCTCCCCTTTTTGAGTAAACTTCCACGCATTATTGAGAAGATTAAGAGCTATCTGTGCTAACCGGGTCTCATCGGCAACTAGGTGTATTGATGTTTCAGAATAGGCCGTTCCTTCAAACGTTATACCTTTATCTAAGCATAAGGGTCGATAACTATTTTCAATTTTATTGTGTAGGTCAGCCAGTTTAAATTCAGAAAGATTAAGCGTCAGCTTACCAACCTCAATTTTAGAAAAATCTAGTATATCGTTGAGAATTGAGATCATATGGTGCCCGGAAGAGAGCAAGGTTTGTTCAAGCTCATGACGCTCATCTTTATTTTTACACTGTGTCAGCAGTTGAGCTGCCCCCAAAACCCCGTTCATAGGGGTTCTCAATTCATGACTAATAGAGGCTATAAATTGTGATTTAGCGACACTTGCGGTTTGGGCTTCAATGGCTACTTTTTTTAATCGGCGCTCAGACTTTTCTAGTGACTGATAAGGAGAGATGAGGAGCTTTTTACCTGTAAAATAGACCAATATATATGTCAACGCACCAGCTATCGATAACGCAACGATGAGTGAACGGATAAATTGGTTACGATTGTTTTGATAGATAGCAGGGTTAATACTGTAAACTAAATCCAAGTCGTATCTAGGGAGGTATGTTGTATGTTGCGTCCAATCAATTGGGGGAGGCATACCCCAACTATTATCGCTTTGAATTAAACTTACTTGATATTGTTCGGAGAACCTCAACGGTGATAAAAAGGCGTCAATATCAAATGGCTTCACATACACAAGTAAACCTTCTAGAAAACCGTTGTACAGTATTGGAAGAGCAACCATTAAGTTATTACTATCATCTTGAAAGGTAAATACCCTAAACACACTCGATAGATCTCCTTGTTCAATCTTAGTGTGCAGTTGAGCGAACAGTTCATCCGGTAAGGTTAACTCTTGATAAATTGGGTCACCAAGAATATCCAAGATCACAATATAGTGCTTACCCGTCACTGGTTTCACGATTGCTAGTCTATCACTAATCTCTTGTGGTGTAGCACCCCCCCCTAAAGCGGTAGAAATCACCACTTGATGTGAGGCAATTTTCATCGCTAAATTTTCGGTATTATTCAGGGATTGGCTAATATAACTCTCTGCCGTACTTAGTTTAATTGAGGTATTGATTTTCTCCAGGTTTCTTATTGATTGCTGAGCTTGCTGCTCTAAAAGTCCATAAGTGATAAGAGCGAACACAACCATCGAGATAAACAAAAATACACCGTAAAGCTGAATACCACTGAGTTTTGGTCGAGTTTTATAGATCATTAATCTGCCTTATTAATCTTAGCTGAATCTAACAGCTTGATGGCTCCCACTTGAGTGTACCTCGCCATGCACAAATCATCGGCTCCTAGCGCCTCATGAGCATCAGGATGTGCCACGTCATAAACGCTAAATGGTTGTTCATACGTCTTTAGCAAACCTTGAACCGGTGTGTCCATCTGCTCCAACGCCAGCTTAAGTAGCTGTCGATTATTCACCATATCATCGGTGAGGGTGATACTTTGTGCGGCTTGAATAAATACTTTAGCCAGATCATAGCCATGCACAAAGCCAGCTGGGGCGTCAATAAAATCATTTGTAAACTTATCAGGGAATAGCGCCGTAGCTTGGCGGTATACCTCCTTCGATAGATCGTTCTCCGGAGAGCTATAAAAATTAAAACAAGATTGAACAAAGCTTAAGGCAGTTCTCTGGCGAGCATCAAATGAAACTCGCTGAGAGAAACCACCTCCGGTGATCCCCCAATGACTGAAAATTTTTGGTGGTTGTTCAAGATCAGAGAGAGCTTTGACTAATAAGGGGCCTTCTCGTGAATTCCCTACAAACAGGACACATTCAACGCCGGTTCGATTAAGATCGGCGGCTATCACACGAGCCAGAGCCTCGTCAATTCCCCAATTAAACCAAGTAACCCGAGCTTTTAAGTGTGTGCTGTGGTCAGCTACTGATTGGAAAATCGTTTTGTAATTAGACTTACCCCAAGGCGTTTTTTCTAATAATAAGTCAACAGATTGGCAACCATTATTGATTGCTGTTGAGACCAGTTTCCCCCCAACTTTTGTGTCGTCAACAGAGAGGCGAAATACGAAATTCTTCTCAGACGGGTAGCGAGTTATAGGACCGCCTGCAGCCCATGGCACCAAAATCAACAGTTCACTTTCATTGATATAATCGCGATATTTTATCAGGGGGGAAGAATGCAACCCGGCGAAGAAAACAATTCCATTAGGGTCTTTCTGGTAGCGCTGCATATTGAGCTTGCTTCGCGCCGTATTCCCACGATGGTCAAGTACTTCGAACTCTACTGGAATGCCAAAAAGTTGATTACCATGCTGAGAAAAAGCCGTTTTTACACCCATTTCTATTGCCTCCGCTGAGGCTAGATGCACGGTTCGATCCGAGTCTAGATATACTTTGAGAACAGAAGGGGCTGTTATAGCTGGCGTAGAGCCAACCACAAATAAGCCGATGACTGTAGATTTAAGCCATTTTTTCATTCCGTAGCCCCCTTAATATAAGTTATTGTTTTATTTATGATTTGAATTCTAGACTAGATATTTAGACTTGCAAATGATTTAGGAGGAAAAGTACGGCAGAGGTGCATAAGTGATTCAATATTGACACCATTTACTCTTGAATTGAGGGTTAGCTCTCGACGCCTTCCCATTCATCTAACCATCGAGATAAATGATTTTCAGACATTGGCTTGGCAATAAAGTAACCCTGTGCGACATCACACCCTATCTTACGTAAATACACCCAATCCTCAAGATCTTCCACTCCCTCAGCCACGGTCTGCATTCCTAATTGCTGGGCCATCTTGAAACTGGCTTCAAAAATCACGCGTAAAGACTTATTTTTATGGGCCCCATGCACAAAACTTCGGTCGATCTTAAGCTCACTGAATGGAATATCTCGTAACTGGGCCAACGAGGAATACCCCGTCCCAAAGTCATCAATAGATAAAGCAACACCTTTAAGTCGCAGTCGTGTCAGGATGTCCAACGCTAACTGCCGATCATTCATCAGCCGGCTTTCCGTTACTTCCAAGACTAAGTTTGACAATGGGACTCTAGCCTCATGTGCAATGTTTTGAATCTTATCTGGAAACTCCAAGGACGTCAGACTTTCCATTGAAATATTGATTGACATACAAAGCTTTGCGCCCACAGATTGCCAACGTTTGCTCTGTTCCAGAGCATTAGCTAAGACAACCATCGTCAAGTCATCTATCAGTCCATACTCTTCAACAAGTGGGATAAATTTATCAGGTAACACTAGGCCATCTTTAGGGTGTTGCCAACGTACCAAAGCTTCTACACCGACAATTTCACCATCTCGAAGCCTGACCTGTGGTTGGTAGTAATTGATTAGCTCACCTTGTTGAATAGCTCGACGCAGATCAGCTTCAGAATACTCTTTCAGGTCATCAAAACATTCCGTCTCTAGATGAGCGGCCTGATGCTCAATAATTTCTTTTAACTGAGTGGGACTAAAAGGCTTATGGAGACAACCAAAAATATTAAGTTGATAAGTGGTTGCCAGCTTTTTAGCACTGTCTAGAATGGCTTGTTCTTCACCACTCATCAAAATAACACCTCCCTGGTAGCCTATACACCCCAAGTGACGGACAAACTCTACTCCGTCCATCTTTGGCATCTGCAGATCACAAAAAATTAGTTCTACCTCTTCAGGATGCATTTCTAATTTTTGAAGAGCATCAACAGCATGTTCATATTGATGAACAACAACCTTTTCATTCACAAAATCCTTTAATTGATGAGCAAGCAACTTCATTAAAAACGGCTCATCGTCAATCAACATTATCGCCATACACTTCTCCTATATAATTTTTTTATCAAGGTAGCAGATCACTTCCTCTTCCGTCTCTGCAAAACACTTATCTAACAGAGTCATGGTCAACTCCACCACTGCGACATCACCTATAGTACAAGCATTTTCAAGCTCGGCACACAAGTCACCTAATCTCATCGCGCCCACTGAACGAGATGAAGATTTGAGCTTATGAGCGATACTGCTCACTTCTCTAATATCCTTAGCGGAAGAAGCGGCTCTTAACTGTTCCTGCTGTCTTGTCATTAAACTCAAAAAATCAGTCAAAAAATCACACATAACAGCTGGCTCATTTCCGACAAGCTCAGCGAGCTTACTGACAGTCAATATTTCAGAGTCCCTAGGCTGTTCCTCTTCAAGTAATCCAAGTTCAGGCACTCCATTCTGGTTGGGCAACCATGTTTCAAGAGCCTCTTTAAGTAAATGAAGCTGGACAGGTTTTGTAAGGTAATCATTCATTCCTACCGCCTTGGCTCGACTCTTTTCACCTCTCAAAGCGTTGGCTGTCAAAGCTAGGATAGGTTTTTGTGCCCTCTCCAAGTTATCCTGTCGTATCGCTTCCGTTAATGCATAACCATCCATTTCCGGCATATGTAAATCCGTTAATAGCAACGCATAACTTCCCTCTTGCCAAAGTTGATAAGCCACCAATCCGTTCTCAGCAACCTCTGCCGCATAACCTAGTAGACTCAACTGTTTAAGGATGACTTTTCGGTTGATGCTATCATCCTCTGCAACCAAGATTAACCGTCCTTCTGCACGGGCTTGTGCCACACTCGGTGCCGCAGTTAACGGCAGAGACTCTTCCCCCACTTGATCAAGTATTATTTCAGGCGAAACAATTCCGGCAGCCACTGAAACAGACTGTAAAAACTCTTTTCGCCGCAATAGGTTACAATTTAGAGCAACAAATTCAGGGGATTCAAATTTCAGGGGCCGAGGCTGATCTCGAGTCATCAACAAGTGCCTAATATACCCACTTTCAATTCGTGAACTTTTCAATGTTTTCAGAAAAGCGATGGTAAGTTCCGGGACATGTTTTTGCGGTCCAATAATTATAACGACAACCTCTTCAAGCAACTCAGCAATACGTAACGCTTCGGAATGGGTGCTAACAACTTGAACATTAGCACCCGAATGCTCGAGGTAAACTCGTAGAGCGTCAGTATCAAATACTGAGTTCTCAACTAGGATACACTTTGTCTCTGAGAGTAACGATAAAGGTGGTATGATCTCTTTCTGATAAATTGCCAAAGGTAAGCTAACTGTGAACGTAGAGCCTTCTCCTAACTGACTGTTTACTTTAATATCTCCGCCCATTAAGTCCACTAAGCGCTTCGAGATCGCCAATCCTAACCCAGACCCCCCAAAACGACGCGTTGTGGATGACTCCGCTTGAGAGAAAGAAGTAAATAACATAGCTAAGGCATCCGACGATATTCCAATGCCGTTATCCTCGATATTGACAACCATTTTATTATCAACAATGTTCACGCGGACTGAGACGTCTCCTCGTTTTTCCTTACGACCACCACTAAACTTAATTGCATTACCAATTAAATTATAGAAAATTTGCCGCAACCGGATTGGATCAGACAAAATATAACTTGGAAAAATCGGGGCAATAAATAATTGCAAGTCAACCTCTTGCTTCTCAGAAACGGAGACAAGCGAGGAGCATACCCCTTCTATAAGTTCTTCGACAGATACCGGAAATTTTTCAAGATCTAGCTTACCAGCTTCAATTTTTGAGAAATCTAAAATATCATCGATGAGCCTCAGCAGGGCAAACGCAGAGTCATGAATAGTTTTAACTTCATCAACTTGATGGCACTCCAGCTGACTGTGTGACAAAACCTCTAACATACCAATAACCCCGTTCATTGGCGTCCGTATTTCGTGGCTCATTGCCGCCAAGAAAGCCGATTTAGCATGGCTTGCTTGTTCCGCCTCAATTCGAGCTTGCTCTAGCTTTTCATTTGTTGACCGTAATGACGCTGTGCGTTCAGACACCCGTTGGGCAAGTTTTTTACGCTCCTGCTCTATGACAAAATTGGCCGCTTTTTGCTGCTTGGTTGCCTCCTCAAGTTGTCGTAAAGCCTGATGACGTTCGGTTACGTCCCTAACCATTGAAATACAACGCCTTTTCCCTCCAGGTAGAAAAATGTACTGAAGATTGACTTCGACTGGAATGAGATGACCATCTTTATGTTTATGAACAGTAGAAATATGGACAACCTGCTGTTCGCCATTTAACAAGGGTTCAAGCAACTTCCGGTAACGGTTTTCATCGAACTCAACTTTGAAATCAACGGCAGTAAGATCCAACAACTCTTCTCTGGAATAACCAAGTTGACAAACGGCACCTTCATTAACATAGCTGTGGCGAAGCGTTTCTGGATCAAAGATAAATGCCCCATCTTCAATGGCATTCAGCATAGCCATCGCTTCTTTATTTTTCCTCTCTGACTGAACACGCTGGGTAATATCCCGAATAGCGACGGCCACCTGCAAGCCCTTTTCCGACTCAACAGGGCTTAAACTAATGTCAACCGGAAAATCAATCCCCCCTTTACGTCTAGCCATGGTAGAGAGTTGCTCAACACGAGCTCCTTCACCCAATTCTTCATTCTCGAAGAAAGAGCTATTGATATTTGAATAAATACCAGGTAAAAATCGATCTATTAATTGGCCTTTAAGTACATCTTTCCCCCAATTAAAAACAACCTCAGAATGGCTGTTGGCCTGAGTAATACAACCCCCCCTCTCTATTATCAGTATGGCATCAGGTGCAAACTCAAAAATATCAATGAAACGACGTTCATGACGCCTATTTTCAGTTACGTCGTGCATAGCAACCACAGCACCTAGGCGCTTACCATCGAGATCACAAATCGGAGCTCCACTGGCCAAGACGAAGCGGGGACTTTGACCATTAGCGATTATGCAAAGTAGATCATTTTGAATATGCTCACCATTAAATGCTCTAAGCAACGGTATGTTTTCTTTCGCCATCGGTGTTCGCCCGTCACCTTCATATAAATTGTAATAATTACTCCAGAGTTCGGGGGGAATCTGTAATGGGTCAGATCCATGCCACTCTCTTGCTGTACGGTTAAATAAAGTTAAATTTCCGTCCGCGCCACAAGCCACCACCCCTTCACTCAAACTCTCTAAAAGCATTCGATTGAGCTCTTCTTGTCGCTTTAGTTCTTGAGTGCGTTCATTAACACGATTTTCTAACTCCTGGTTTAGGCTCTTAAGGGATCCTTCGGCTTCTCTCCTCGCCGAGGCCTCATGATGCAGCTTTTCAGTTGTTTGATGTGAAACAATCAACATCCGAAAAAGGAAAAAAAACAGAATACTTAAGAGCCCCCCAGTTCCAGCAACAATACGAGGCAGCGAAAAATCGAGACCGGCTTCAAACACGGGGGTAGAAGTATAGATGATCGTCCAATCTCGACCTGCAACATTAATCACCTCCGAGCGTCGAAATGTCGATATGAATTGCTCGTCCACAATACTTAAGGCGCTATTCCCGTCATACAGCAAACTATTAGGGGTGTCTTCTGCGCCATCATATAACCGAAAGCTTACCGTTGAGACGTTAGATTGAAGGATACCTTGCATGAGATCTCTTGCGCGGAATGGGCTGTAAACATAACCAACAAAGGCCTCCCTTCGCTCTTCAACTGTATCAGGGGAATAAAGCGTTTTGTAGATAGGTAAATAAAGCAAAAAACCAGCTTGTTTATCCTCAGTAATCTCCTGAACTAACTCAACCCTACCGGATAAAGCAGCTCTTCCTGTATCTCTTGCCGTAGACATAGCCTGACGCCGAACGGCTTCAGAATACATGTCAAAGCCAAATGCCTGCCGGTTGCGAGCATCAAAAGGCTCCAAATAGATAATGGCCGTGTATTCATCTCGCGCCCCCTTAGGTTTAATCTCATACTGAGGAAAACCTTCCGCCCGAACTTGCTGCACATGCGCCTCTTTATCTCGCGCCGAAATAGGAATTGAAACACCAATCCCCTGTATACCAGGATAATGCAAGCCAAGATTTAACTTAGCGATATAATTCGCCCACTCCTCACGATTGACCTGTTCAGAAGCAGCAAATAGAGCAACGCCCCCTGAGAGGGCCTGTTGATAATTCAACATGCGATTTTGAATCAACGCTTTAACGTCTTGGGTATAATTAGTAAAACGGCTTTCAGCATTGCGTTCAACATAATTTCGTGCCATAGACCAACACGCTATTGTTGCACTGAGTGACAATATTAATATACTTAAAGATAGCTTTATGGCCCGAGGCTTCCCAGTCATACATACTCCAAATCAACGATTGACGACACGAATTCTTACGAAACCAGTAAAAGGACGAACAAACTAGAACCTAATTAATATAAATGTATATCCACTAGTTGTAGTACAACACCAAACATAAGGAAAGGGCTCTATCCGCTTAGATGAGCTTGATTGATTGGTAAAAGTTAGAGTGAGTTTCTAGGATTGAATTTTGTCTAATCTTCAATTTAAAGGGGATTGTCGCACTTATTATCTGAAATCGGGTGTAAACGAAATTCCATATTGATAATCTACAAAATTATAGCCTTGGGATTCCGGTGTTTTTCAAGGTAGTTGTCATCATTTTCTTGCTTATTAAGCAGCTTCTCTTTCTGGATTTAGGTGAATGTCACCAACAGGCGCACAGTTCCTGATATCACCAGACCACCGCTCAAGCTTTCGCTGTTTTGCTGCTAGCAATACCTCTACACGACGCTTCAAGATATCTTTATCTTTTCCATTGTGACGCTCTGAAGGCGTGACGTGACGTAATTTAGCTTACTCTGCTTATGCTCGGTGTTGTACCAGCGTACGAAGGCTTCAACCCAACTTCGACTACTATCGATTGTTTCAAAGCCCTTTGCTGGCCAGCTTGGCATGTACTTTCCTGTACGGAACAATGACTCGACATACGGGTTATCATCACTGACTCTTGGCCGGCTATACGATGAGGTAATACCTAACTCTTCCATTTTTGCTTTAAACGTCAGCGACTTCATCGGTGCACCATTATCTGAGTGAAGAACCAGTGCTTGATTGAAGCATTGCTCTCGCATCAACGTTCGTTGCAGAAGTTGTGACGCCAGCTCACCGCATTCATGCTCATACACTTCATAACCAACAATTTTTCGACTGTAGATATCCTCAATGACATACAGGTAATAGTGTTGGCCTCGAACCCTTGAAGGTAAGTGATTGATATCCAATGCATAAAATTGGTTCGAGTCCGTCGCTGTGTAACTGGTTGGCTTCGTTTGCTTCTGTCTGCTCCGCTGACGACCTCGTTTGTGAAGTTGCCCCTGCGTACTCAGCACTCAATAGTAGATCGACTCAGAGGCGATATACTCACCTCTCTCAAGCAGTGTCAGGACGATTTGAGTTGGAAGCAAGCTTGCGAACTCAGAGCGGTTACACACCTCACGCTCTTCCTGCGACAGCTTGTTAGCAGGCTCTGGTCTGATGCATATGGCCTTTTGTCAGCTTGGACTTCACCTTGCTGATACCAGCGACGATACGTTCTCAAGTCAATTTGAACTTCATGGCAAGCTGGCTCTAAACGGCATCCGCATTGCTTCGCTTCAAGGATAATCGTCACTATGGTCTGCCTTTCATCGGTTGAGGTTAGTCGTCCTCTGGCTCTTCCCCGTAAAAGGCTCTCAGCTTTTTTCTTAGTACCAAGAGGGCGGCCGTTTCAGCGAGTGCTTTTTCTTTGAGTCGTAAATCTTTCTTCAACTCTTTGATTTCAAGTTTGTCAGCTTTAGCCTGCTTCTTTGCTTCAGCTTCCCGCTCTTTACTCGACTTAAACCCTTGCATACATTCGCGGCGCCAGCTTTGGATTTGTTCTGGAAAAAGACCTTTTTCACGATCATATTGGTTGAGTTCACTTTCTGTCATTGAGTAGGTTTTAGCGATAATGGCAAGTTTAGTTTGAGCAGACCACTGCTCTGATGAAGTGTTGGTATTTGGGACGGCGGCTCCTGAATGTCTGAGTTGCTGGCGCCAATGATACAGGGGCGCAGTGCTAATTCCTTCGTCTTCTGACACTTCTTTAACTGACATCGAATATGGAGGTAATAGCTTCTTTTCTTTCTACTGAGATACGAGACACAATTACTCTTTATCGCCCAAACTGGTTAAATTCTAACAGTGACAACTACCCTGCCAGATAGAGATAGTGTACGGTTTCGAGAATAACTTCAGAGGGAAAGTGGCAGCCTTTAAACATGACGATTCAGAGTGTTGAGTGGAAATTGAACAAATCCTAACCTAAAGCTTCAAAGTTTGCGATAGAACCATTTTCAGGTTGTCGAAGAATTGTGTGGGCAAGTTGATGTGGAAGTTGGCCATATTTCAGCAGATAAAATATACGATACCGATGACGTCTATGACGCATTAGCGAGCGAATTTCCAGAAACTGACATAGCGATTCCTCCCAAAGAAAATCTGTATGCTGACGACGCTCATAACCCTAAAAGGGTGAGCAATTTGGTGGTGTACTCTGCATTAAGTCCCACGCGCAGGCAAAAGACAAAGCAGTATGGAAAACGGAATGTCTCAGATAATGCAATGTAGCGTTACAAAACAATTATTGGCCCCAAATTACACAGTAGAGACTTTAACAATCAACAACAGGAAATGATGCAAGCGGCATCAATATTAAATCGATTTATGCAGCTTGGTATGACCGAGAGCTATCGAGTCGCCTAATGACATCAAAAGACAAAGTGGGTTGATTACGGAAACAAAGCCACTCAGAAGTGGCTGATGAACCGTACTTTTTGTCGCCCCAATATACAACGAGATTAAAAGATCTCCCTCAGATCATATATTGAAGGTTTCTAAACCTAGATTTGTGTATGGACAACTTTCGTGAGGAACGAGCGAATAGTTGTCCATACACAAATCCGACAAAGCAACGCCAAAGCGTTGCCCGTCAGGTTTATGCGTTCGTTACTCTCTATGGCACCAATACTTACGGAAATTGGAAGTCCGTAGTAGGAAAGTAGAAAAACATTGATCGATGAACGTTAAGCTAGTTTTTCTAATATTCTTTATTTTATGTGGATAAGTAGTTTTTTTATTTAATAAATTGAGTTTATCCACATTATCCACAATCTCTATAACAGTATATAACCTCTATATGATCTATAATTTATATAAGATCTATAATTGCTAAAAAACACTTTAAAATCATAATGATATTGAGGTTTTGGCAACATATTATTAGTGTGATTGATCTTGTAGTTAGTCTTGTTGATCTTTTAATTAGTCTGGGGGTAACAAGAAATTAGTGTTATTGATCTAAATTTTAGTGTGAAGGTTACATTTTTTTAGTGTCCAAACAGACTTTATCCCATAAGTCTTGATATTGAGTGTTTCATTTTAGTATTTCTATTAAGGTTACAGGAATTTAGTCTAAAATTGTGAATTACGTTCTTGAGGTTACTGAAATTTAGTCTTATCCTTGTACTACACTAATAATCTGTTACCTGAAACTAATTACTATGACTGACCATCGACAGTTGATCACAACTGAAGACTACCGTGAATTGCCTAATGACTTTTTTAAGAAAAGCCATGCTTTAGTTTTTAGCCAGCTAGGACTGACGGCGAGAGAGCATGATACATTTGCACTCTTCCTCTCTCGACTACACGAAGACCATTGGGTTGCGTATCAGGAAGGTCGACACGTATACGCACCTGAATATACGTTTCAATCTGAAGTGTTAAAGGAGTGGTTTGGTCTTTCAGCAAAGCAGCTTTATCCAACATTAAAGCCTATGGCTAAAAGGCTCTCATCGCGCAAAGTAGGCTTAATGAACGATGCTGATCAAGAATTTGATTTTATGCCTCTTTTTAGTCGAGTTGCGTATAAAAAAGGGGCGCTAATTATGGTGCCTAACGCTGAATTAATGGATGCTTATCTTGCTCAGTCAGCTGGCCACGCTCAAATTAACCATTTATCTTTTCGTAGTTTGAAGTCAGAACATTCTAAGCGCCTTTACACTATTCTATCTCGCTTTAAAAAGCCTGGAATGAAGTTGCATGAGCAATCGATAGCGCAATTACATGGTTTATTCGGTCTCTTAGATGAGCAAGGGAAGTTAACCAAATCCAGTTACACCAACAACAAGGTCTTCATGGAACGATGTATTCGTAAGCCAATCGAAGAGCTTGCTTCTAACGAAGAAGTGAGAAAAGAGCTAAGCTTTTTGGTTGATGAAGAGTCTGGATCGTATGGTTATAAAGCTCGTTATCGAGGAAAGAGTATTGTTGCGCTTGAGTTCCTTTTCCAATGGAAGCAAAAAAGTGACAATAAAGGTGAGGCATTGGAAAGAGCAAAGTTAGCTGAAGAGCTAGCACCTGATAACCCGATGTTAAAACTCGCAAAAGAAGCCTTTAATATTGTACTTTCATACCCTGTCAATGGTGAGTTAAGTAAACACCATAAACTCGCCATTGAAAGTGTTAGGATGGGTATTATCGTAATGCCTGCAGATATGCAGTTTGATTCTATTTTCTATCACAGGTTAGAGTTAATGGAATTATGATTTTCAGGTAACAGATTTTTAGTGTTTTGCAGCTAACACTAAAAATTTGTTACCTTCAGTGATACTGATCTCAAGTTTTATATTCATCAACTTTGTTATGACATCTAAATAATGAGGTGGTTTGTTGTTCATAGGGCAAAACAACCCCCATTGTCCCCATTAAAAACCCCGCTCATTGGCGGGGTTGTTATTTACTTATCTTGCACTTTTTCAGAAACAAACCGTATGATATCGTCATACACATCAACGGGCAATCTACTCAATTCAATCTTAAGCCCCCGCTTATCACTGCTGTGAGATACCTTTGCATACTTGTTCTTGTCATCGAACAGCGCTAATGGTTTAGTCTTCCAGCTTATTTTATCTTTACCCTTTAAAAGCTTCGACTCCATCTGAGCAAGAACTTGCTTTTGTTTATCTTCTACAGAGACTAAATTATCTACATCCACCTTAAGTGAACTGATGAAATGTGCCGTTGTAGTACCTTCTTTATCTAACTGCTTTTCCACTTTAGCCAGCTTAGCGTAGTAACCATTTGGGATCCCTTCGCAATCAGGAAAGACCTCAATCAAACGCTGATCAACTGATGCTGCAGCAAAGCGCTTTCGGCAAGTTTCACGTCCAATATTCAGATAGTCAGCTAGTTCATCGAGCTTCGTAAAGCCTTGTGCTTGCATCACGCTTTTGTAATCAGCTCCCAATTCTCGGTAAGACAAGCGCTTTACAGATTGAGTAGTTTGAATAAAAGCGAGCAAATCAGCTTGGTCGATCTCCCCTTCAATAACCCATAGAGGTAAATCTTTTTTAGCATGGATGCAAGTGAAACGGCGACGTGAGCTATCAAGTAACTGGTAAGTGCCCTGCCCGTCTTTGGTCGCGACGCCTTCAGTATGTACGCCCTCTTCCTGAACGCTTGGTAATATATCACGCACAGCATCAAGCGTAAGCGAATCTTGGCGACGTGGATTTAAAGGGTGAATTGCAGTTTTAACTTCAAGTTCATCTGATTTAACCACCACTCTTTCTGCAGTGGCTGTTTTACCGCTAGCAAACGTGAATGTTTTTTTAGGGGGTTCGGCTTTAACTCGTTTTCCTAATTGATTGCCTTGGTTAAAGCCGGTTCGCTTGTCTTGAGGTCGTAACATGTTATAGCCCTTTTGTTGCTAGCTGCTTAATTTCAGTGATGAATTGGTGGTACACGGCATTCACCGATGTCATAGCTAAATCAAATTGTTTACCACTACAAATCTGCTCTGATTTTCGAATATCCAGTACTGTACGGTTGCTTTCCGCAGCCGCGACAAACGCTTCAGAGTGACGGATCGCTGTTGATAATAAATGCCCTTGCGCCGCACGCAGCAATTTATCAAACACTTTAACTTCATGAGCGCTCTTCTCATCGAAGTTCACTGGAAGCAATTTAGCCCACTTTAAATTTTTTCCTTGTGATGGTAATGCTCTAAATGTACCTGGCATAGTGGCCATGTAGTTACTCGTTGAGGCAAAATCAAACTCTCGTGGGGTGACTGGAATCAAGACCGCATCAGCCGCCTCATTCACTGCCCAGAGAATTGGAGAGTTCTGTGGGGGCGTATCGATGAAGATTAGGTCGTACTCTTCTTTAAGTATGGGTAAGATTTTTTCACGCAACACACTCAGCAAATTCCGTTGACCTATTTCATCTTGCCCCCAGTAAGAATCGACAAAGCGTTCGTCTGATGGGAAGGCAGGAATCACATCTAAGTTAGGGAGGTGAGTCTTAAACGGAATCGCTTTAACTAACTCGTCATAACGGTAGTCATTAAGGTATTGAGAAAAATCACCTTCGGGCTCTTGGCCTGCTAGCGCGATATCAACAGCTGTCATGTAGACTGATTCATCGTCGGCTTGATGAATCAGGTTTTGGCCTGTTGAGCCTTGGGGATCTAAATCTATCACTAGGCAGCGTGCATTAAGATTAAGATCAAGCGCAGCAGTGGTCGCTAGGGTCACTGTCGTGGTGGATTTGCCAGTGCCCCCTTTATGGTTTTCCACTACAACGGTTGTCGATTCAAAGCGCTGGTTGTACTTAGGAAAGTTCATGAACTCCATCATATTGGCGACGTCGAAGCGATTATACAGGTGAGTGCGTCCTTGGATAATAGGAGCGCCAACGACGCCCTGCTCGGTTGCTTCATCTATTCTAGAATTGAAGGTCACACGAGATAAGCCAAACAGCTCTTGAAGCTCTTTCTTCTTCAATGAGTGATTATAGATAAGCCTATCAACACTCCCCTCAATTTCTGTATCAGTTACTTTGATCTGCATACGCTCTTTGATAACGGCTTTCAGATCTGATTGCTCTTGCTGCATACGTTCACAAACAAGTTCTAATGAATCGATGATGGTGGTCATTGGGTGCCCTTAATGCCTTAATCTTATATAACCAATATAAAGCACTAAGGATGGAAATTAAACCTTTAAAGAATATTTTTAATTAATAAAGGTTTAAGTTTGATGGGTATCTAAACGGGGACAATGGGGGTTGTTTTCAAAAAAACCTTATCAAATCACTCTGAATATTATTCTTTCATCTGGTTTAACAGTGGTGGTGCACGAGACTTAATTAAGGGTAATAAGTACGCATTTGAGAGAGCACTAGACGTGATTTTAAAAGAGCGATCTGCTTATCGGCGTTGGGAAATTTAAGCAGGTCCGCTTTTAATAGCGGTCTACCAGTAATAGTCGGTGCTCTATTTACGGTTGAATCCAAAGGATTCTTCAACGTATTGAATAAACTTAAATAACGAGATTAACCTTGTTATTCTTAGCGTGTTCAAGTCACGCCTTAATTGTTAATTATGTTTGGGCTGGGGCGCGGTTGTATCACCTTGACTACATTGAGCTCAGGCTCTTCGGACGTTCTTCCACCGGATTATAAGAGTTAGCGACCATTCATGAGCCTTAACTTAAAGTACTATCAAGCAATAGACCAAACGATTTCAAACGCCTCCCCTCTCTTTATTATTCATTTGACCAAAGCCAAGCCTATTGGCTTACACAAAAAAGAAATGAGTTTTTGGTAGAGTTCATCAAGCCAAAGATAAAACAGCCTCAATATTCTAAATGTAAGAAAGAGCTGAAGACCATGCTGAGTATAGGCAGGAATGCCAAGGGCAACCTAGAGGAAAATTTATGGCAAATGAACGAAATTAACCTCAGTTATCAAGCCAAATTCACTCATTAGGATGAGCTCTACATCATGTTGACCGCTCTCTTTGAACAGCAGTGTTTTGCCTCAATGTTAGAAAATGAAACCTTTTTCTAAGAAGGTTAAAACTCATCGATTAAATACGTTGATTGATAAAGTCCAAGGTACAGGAGCCTATCGAGTGGAAGTGGGTCATATTGATGATCAGGAAGTTATTCATCTGCTACTGCATAGGACTGAAAAGTAAATGCTAGTCGATCTGTTGAAAGTTCGGGAATGTCTTACTGCTCGATTTTTGGTTTATGTCAGTCCTAATAGGGATCCTGATATGAGTGTGGTGATGAAAGCGGTGGAGGGGGGGGATGAATGCATGATTCATTCCCTAGGAAACTATACTTATGCTGCAAAGGTATTGGGACTCGATCGTGGCACAGTAAAAAGGAGGTATGAACGCT
Source organism: Vibrio sp. 10N.222.54.E6 (assembly GCF_041473955.1). Lineage (NCBI taxonomy): Bacteria > Pseudomonadati > Pseudomonadota > Gammaproteobacteria > Vibrionales > Vibrionaceae > Vibrio > Vibrio sp. 10N.222.54.E6. The sequence goes on from NZ_JBFRTD010000022.1 coordinate 25,009, forward strand.
TTCTCAAAGAGAAAGGTGAGATGAATTGTATAAGGACATAGGTCATGGTTCATTTATCTGGTCGTTATCACTCCGCTCGGTTTATTCCTTCGCTTTGCTCCTCTGTCGACAACTTGAGTTGCTTTATCGAGCCTGCTCGATGAGCTTCTACGTTCCTGAGAACAATCACCCAAGGCACTTCTCTCTTCGTTCGAGGCACCTCGTCCTCTCTCCTCGTTGATCTCTCTGTCTTTGAATAAGTTCGAATAAGGGCTTGTTTTCTTATGCGCCGATTTCTTTCACTCGCCTCATTTTTGGGTTCGCAGGCTGTTAACCGTCTCTCCCCACAACCTGTTTTTCAAGGGAGGCTTCGCCGCTGTGCGCCCTTGCAAAGCAGAACGATGTTGAGGAGCGGACAGCCAAGCGGCTCCGAAAAGTGATACTCAAACAGAAAGGAAATTCTCATGGCGCAACAAAACTCAATCCCAACTCTCTCTAATTCAAATTCATCGACCAGCGTTTCGCCGCTGGGGCACGAAAGCTCACCAAAAAATGATGTCTCTAGTCCTTTGGCGGTATTGAAGTTGCGCTCTCAAGTCAAAAAGTGTCGTGATGAGGCGAAAAAAAAGTCTGATTGGGTTTCCAAAATCCAGCGTTTGAAAATGTTCAGTCGTCGTCAATCGCCCGAGCAGCAGGCTGATATCGCAGCGTTAAAAGACCAAGGGTTCGTTGAAGCTATCAAGCAGCAGTTTCCGCTATTGGGGTCGCGTCGTTTTGCTTTCCATGAAATCCGTGACTTTTTCATCGAATTAAATGGCGCTGGCTTTGGTGAATGGTTTCTTCACGAGCGAGCGGATCACATCATTCTGTACACCAACTACGGGTCAGTATTTCCAGCATTGCGATTTGTGACAAAGGGGGAGGGGACGTTTAAGTGCTCAGGGTTTTGTTTTGATGTGCGTTTTGGCGCTTAGGGTGTCACATTAAAATACATTATATGCTGACAGATCCAGGCCCGCGATTTGGGTTGTGTGTAGGAATGAGCCAGCGAAGAACCTGTTAGATCGAATCTGACAGAATCGAGCTAGCGCTTTTGCTAAATTAACAATTTATAAATGACCAAAAAAAACTAATGTTAATATTGACAGGTTTCTCTTGGGATAATATTTTAAAAAAACGAACTGACAGATGAAGTTCTTAAGTTGCCCACTTCGCCTTCTTAGGGAAGCTAGGGCAATTGTAATCAAGGAACGTTGACGTTGTAGTATGCGACATTAGCGAGTTCCTTAAACCTGTTAACACCTGGAACATATGTCTTACGGCGCCTACGTGGTGCAATAGAGTCTGTCTCCGGTCTTGGTGTACTAAACACTAAGAACTATTGCTTATTTATGAGGATAGTATTATGCGTAATGTAGATTTTTCTCCGCTATACCGTCATGCCATTGGTTTTGAACGTCTATTTAACCTAGCGGAGAGTAGCACGAATAAGCCATCTTGTAATGGCTACCCTCCATACAACATCGAGCAGAAAGACGAAAACAACTATCGTATTACGATGGCTGTAGCTGGTTTTTCTGAAGATGCACTAACTCTTACCCAGAACGAAAATATGTTAATCGTTTCCGGTGAAGTTCAGCCTGTAGAAACTAAACCTAATTACCTTTATCAAGGGATCGCAGAGCGTAACTTTGAACGTAAATTCCAGATGGCTGACTACGTAACCGTTAAAGCAGCGAGTATGGGAAATGGTTTACTGCACGTAGACCTCGTCCGTGAAGTCCCAGAAGCAATGCAACCCCGTCAGATCTCAATCCACAAATAATGACTGGGGAAACAGGATCGGATAAGGTGATTTTAGTATTCGATTTTACTAACCTTGTCTAAAAATATTGCTGTTTATCACCACTAGAGTGCAAGACTTAAACGCTTGTACTCATATAGAAGAATAGAATTACATATTTTGCATTAGAAAAAATAATTTTAATAAGAGAGGTCTTATTATGAGTAAAATTATCGGTATTGACTTAGGGACAACAAATTCATGTGTTGCCGTACTTGACGGCGACAAACCTCGCGTACTAGAAAATACTGAAGGCGAACGCACAACAGCCTCGGTAATCGCATACACTGAAGGTGAGACGCTAGTTGGTCAACCTGCGAAGCGTCAAGCGGTTACTAACCCTCAAAACACCCTATTCGCTATCAAGCGTCTAATCGGTCGTCGTTTTGAAGATGAAGAAGTTCAACGCGATATCGAAATCATGCCTTTCAACATTGTTAAGGCTGACAACGGTGATGCCTGGGTTGAAGCGCAAGGCCAAAAAATGGCTGCTCCTCAAGTATCTGCTGAAGTTCTTAAGAAAATGAAGAAAACAGCTGAAGACTTCCTAGGCGAAGAAGTAACTGGCGCAGTTGTTACTGTTCCTGCTTACTTCAACGATGCTCAGCGTCAAGCAACGAAAGATGCTGGTCGTATCGCAGGCCTAGATGTTAAACGGATCATCAACGAACCAACTGCTGCTGCTCTAGCTTACGGTCTAGACAAGCAAGGTGGTGATCGCACTATCGCTGTATACGACCTTGGTGGTGGTACATTCGATATCTCTATCATCGAAATTGATGAAGTAGAAGGTGAGAAAACTTTCGAAGTTCTTTCAACTAACGGTGATACTCACCTTGGTGGTGAAGATTTCGATAACCGCATGATTAACTACCTAGTAGATGAGTTCAAAAAAGAGCAAGGTATCGACCTTAAAACTGATCCACTAGCAATGCAGCGTGTTAAAGAAGCAGCAGAAAAGGCGAAAATCGAGCTTTCTTCTACTACTCAAACTGACGTAAACCTACCTTACGTTACGGCTGATGCGAATGGCCCTAAGCACATGAACATCAAAGTGACTCGAGCGAAGCTTGAGTCTCTAGTTGAAGACCTAGTTCAACGTTCTCTTGAGCCACTAAAAGTAGCTCTTGCAGATGCTGCCCTATCTGTAGGCGAAATCACTGACGTTATCTTAGTGGGTGGTCAAACTCGTATGCCTATGGTTCAAGCTAAAGTAACTGAATTCTTCGGTAAAGAGCCACGTAAAGACGTGAACCCTGACGAAGCTGTTGCAATGGGTGCTGCTGTTCAAGGTGCAGTGCTAGCTGGTGACGTTAAAGATGTTTTACTACTTGACGTTACTCCTCTCTCTTTCGGTATCGAAACGATGGGCGGGGTAATGGCTAAGCTTATCGAGAAAAACACAACTATCCCGACTAAAGCGGTGCAAGTGTTCTCTACAGCTGAAGACAACCAAAGCGCAGTAACTATCCACGTTCTTCAAGGTGAACGAAAGCAAGCGACTTACAACAAGTCTCTTGGTCAGTTCAACCTAGAAGGTATCCAACCAGCTCCACGTGGCATGCCACAAATCGAAGTAACATTCGACCTAGACGCGGATGGGATCCTGAACGTATCTGCTAAAGATAAAGCAACAGGTAAAGAGCAAAAGATCACGATACAAGCATCAGGTGGTTTGTCTGAGGAAGAGATCGAAGCAATGGTACAAGAGGCAGAAGCTAACAAAGAAACGGACAAGAAGTTCGAAGAGCTAGTCATTGCACGTAACCAAGCTGACCAAATGATTCACGGTACTAAGAAGCAAGTAGAAGAAGCGGGTGAAGCTCTACCTGCAGACGAGAAAGTTAAAATCGAAGCGGTTATCGAAGCTCTAGAATTAGCTAAGTCTGGTGACGAAAAAGAAGTGATCGACGCTAAAGTTCAAGAACTTATGCAAGCAGCTCAAAAGCTAATGGAAATTACTCAACAGAAAGCACAAGCACAGCAAGCTGATGAACAACCTAAGCAGGACGACGATGTTGTTGATGCTGAGTTTGAAGAAATGAAGTAACGCCACTGACGGATAATTGCTTTCGAGCTGTTAAACGTTGAGTTATGTATCATGGAGACGTGAACTTATTGGTATTCAGGGCGTAAGAGGTCACTCATACGCCCTTTTTTGTTTGAATGAGAAATTGAGTGAGTTTTTAGCATGTCAAAACGAGATTATTACAGCGTGCTAGGTGTATCTAAGGGAGCCTCGGAGAAAGAGATTAAAAAAGCCTACAAGAAGTTGGCGGTGAAGTATCACCCCGATAAAAATCCCGGAGATGCGACAGCAGAAGCGAATTTCAAAGAAGTAAAAGATGCTTATGAAATTTTAACAGACAAAGAAAAGCGCATTCAGTATGACCAATTTTGTCATACTGAATCTGAGAATCGTGGTTTTGGTGGTCACAGTGGGTTCGAAGACTTCTTTAGTGATGCCTTCCGCCAACGTGGCGGCGGCTTTGGTGGAGGGTTTGAGGATCTCTTCTCACAAACTCGTGGTGGACACGGGCGCCCACGCGGACAAAAAGGTCAAGATCACCAATATACGCTTACTGTAGACTTTATTGATGTGGTTCAAGGGGCTGAAAAAACGGTCGAATTGCTAATCAATGGTAAACAGAAAAAAATCAAAGTTAAGATCCCTTCGGGTATTAAAGATGGTGAAAAGATACGTTACTCCGGTAAAGGTGGTTTAGGCGTTAATGGTGGTCCTTCGGGGGATTTATTATTCATTATTGCAACCAGACCACATGGGTTTCTAGACCGCGATGGTAATGACATTATTTGTCACACCAAAGTTGATATGGTTACTGCGGCTTTAGGGGGGGAAGTTACGGTGAATGTGTTAGACAGTCGCTTTAAACTCAAAATTCCAGCGGGTACTCAAACAGGGCGCAAATTCAAGATGACGGGGAAAGGCGTGACAAGTCGTAAAGGTGAAGCGGGCGATCTATTGGTGGAGGTTCAAGTTGAAATACCCAAAAATCTAACCGATGCACAACGTGAGTTGTTAGAACAATTTGGAGCAACGCTTTAGTCATTTAAAGTAAAATGAACAAAACCAGCTCTAGAGCCAAAGCCGTATAATGTGGGGTTGTATCGCAAAATTATGATGAAGTATAAGTGTACTGGTTTTTAGATGTAATTAGGCTGCTAGTGCGTAAAATTGCTCCCAAGCAGATAAGCCTTCAGGATTATCGAGCTGTCCGTTTTTAATTATCGACCACAGTTCCACGCCTGCCAGGGTGGAACTGGCTCTCTCATACAAATTCCCCCCCTAAACACTGATGTATTTTACCTTTCACTTTCCGGTGACTTTGCTCAACTATATTGTTCAGATATTTAACTTGAAATACTTCAATCAAGTTGAGTCTCTTCTCCGTCAGCCAGAGTTGAACATTGATGTTATGCAGCGCTAACGCGTTGGTACCACTCTTATCGATAACCACTTTTTCTGATAAACCATTATAGCCGATTGCCTTGGTAAAGAAGGCGCGAGCCGCTTTCTCATCATGGCGATCGCAGAGTAAAAAATCAATGACATGGCCGTTCGCTTCTCCCACGACACCAGGAAATGGACTGTTTGTTTGAGGATGTATGGCAGCCACTAGGGGGGCCAAGTTCTTCACTCTTGTCCCGCGCAAGTTTATTGCTTGGCAGTAACCTGCTTGGTAAACCATTTTGTGCAATGGCCTTATTCAGAAAGGCTTTGGCAGCTGCCTCATCACGGTTCGGGCTAAGGTAGTAATCGATCACGTTTCCAAATTTATCGACGGATCGATAGTGGCGTGATCTACAACAACTCTACGCTCAAGCTGTATCTCTTCAATTTCACGATAACTGAGTTTATAGGCGAGATAATAACGTACGGTTTCAAGAACAACTTCAGAAGGAAAGTGACAGCCTTACACATTAAGAATCAGTTTCATGAGTAGAAATCAAGCAAACCTTAACTTAAATCCTCAAAGTTTGCGACAGAACCTAAATTAGTCACCGTACGGTGCTTCTTTCTTGGATTGTATTATCGATCATATGTTAAATTGACAAAATTAGGCTGGCTTTTGCGCGGTAGGGGACGACTCTAGCTACAACCGCTCGAAAGTCAGCCATTTCTCTTTCCATACCCTAGAGTTTTCTCCTGAAAGTTAATTACAGAATTTAGTTAAATGTTAACGGGTTGTGATGTGTTTTGGTTTCGCTTGATTTTTTGATCCTAAACCTCAAAATGATCAGTTTTCTCTAAATTAGTAATACTGACGCCGCTTCGCTCTGTCGGCTTCATACTGACTCTACATGCAAGTATATAGCAGCCAGCATGAACCATATATAAACAAGAACATATTGAAATTATTGATTAATTCAACATTAATCAATTGGTGAGGATGTTTATTGTGTCGTGATGTGATTCTTATTATACTGGTTAGATATCCAGTAAAAAAAGGGCTATTTATGAAAAAAATGTTACTTGCGGTGGGAATATCATCAGCGCTATTGGGCTGTACGAACACTGCAACGCCCCCCCCTATTACCAATCATATTGAGATTGGGACAAAGGCAGGGGCACACAGTGTTATTGTGTTAAATTTTAACAATGCTGAAGCGATGCCTGAGTATCAAACCTACGATGTGTATTTATATTTATCTCAGTTGCCGGAAAGTAAGGGGTTTGAGATTTGCAATTTTGAATATGACAATTGTGGTAGTCAGTACTCCGCCTGGCAACACGTATTACGTCCCGAGCAAAATGGCATTTGGCTTAGTTATGATTTCAAGTTTCCTTTGAGCTTAACGCAAAAATACGATGTGAATTTAGCTAATATTCAAACGATAGCTAATCAGGCGTTTTTAGAATGGGATAAGGCAGAAAGTCTTTATACCAAAGAAGTTTCTATGTCAGGTAAAACAGTTCAAATCGAGTCTTTAACAGCAACAGCCCATCAATTACCTTAACCACTCCAGTATGTAGTATCGTGATCAGTTGATTTCGATACTACGGAACGTTTTCCCCCAAAGCCAGTAATTCCAATCCTTAGATCACTGATTTCTAAACTTGTCACTGTTAGCGTGTGTGTTTATTCATGCAAAACAGGAAAATGCACACATGGCACTACCAACGCTCATCGAGGACAAAGACAAAACTTGGATCTTTAAAGTCATTACACAGACACCAGAGCCAGAGCTTAATGCGTGTCTAATGGGATTTTTCTTGGGTAGTGGAATGACAACACTAGAGGTATGTCGCATCCAAGTTCGAGACATTGTTAAGAAGAACGGACACCTAACAAAATGCTTTGCCATTAAAGGCGATGTGAATCGAGATTTTTATCTGTCCAACATTAAGCTACAGAATCTTATCAAGAACTACATTGAGCAACGGCTAAAAGATGGTGATCACCCCGATCAATACAATGCTTTTGATGCTGATGAACCATTCTTTAAGCGTAGGAATGGCGACCATTTTAAAATCAAGCATAGAACCACAGAGAAAGGTAATACGACTTACCACTGTAATGCTTTAAATAATCACATCAAACGATTGTTGGCTGATTCTGGTATTGATCAGCCTAGTATTCTAAGCGGTAGACGCACGTTTGCTGTAAGGCTTAAACGTCATGGAGTAGACGTTCCGACTATCCATTTGATGCTTGGAAATAAGAGCCTTGAAACCACGGTAAGACTTATAGAGACAGATACTGTGAGTATGCTAGCAATTGCAGATATGGCTTTTTAAAATATGCTAGACATATATGACGGGTGTATGTAGTGTACTTTTATTAGCTACAAACAAGTGAGCCACCCTCGAAAGGGTGGCTCTTAAACTCGCTACCTGTTGTCAATACTGTTTCCAGCGGAAGAGGACAGGGCTATCACAACAAGAGGATTAACCTCAGTTGTTTCTAATAATACACAACCTTGATACAGAGGGCAAATAATTTGGATTTGGAAGAGATCAAGCAAGGACTTTCTACAGAAAAACTAGAGACCTATCGTCAGGTGCTCGACTGTAAATCTGATAGTGAGTTGATAGCCGTTTATATGGCGATGCAAAGTATAATGTCTCAGTTTTTCTCAGTAGTTCAGCTACTTGAAGTGACATTGAGAAATTCAATCCATAAATCAGCAACAGAATGCTTTGAAGATGATGAATGGTATAAGCGAATTCCTCTAAGTCAAGAGTCTCGAAAACAAGTCGATTTTGCAGAACAGCAGTGTTTAAAGGATGTAGGCGCTCGATATACCAGTAACGATCTTGTTTCTCGATTACCGTTTGGATTTTGGGTTCACATGTTACACCGAGACTACAACAACCCTCGCAACAGAGATCATAACCTATGGCAAACACAGTTGGATAAGTGTTTCCCGAACGCTAGAGAGAAGAGAGTTAAACTCAATACATTATTTCAGAAAATGGGAGCATTAAATAAGTTCAGGAATCGTTTATTCCATCATGAGCCAGCATGGAAAGGTAGATCCACTCGAAACCGAGTTGATGCTATTGAGTTTCTTCTAAAAATGTTCAATGAGCACACGGACGCTATTTACTTACTATCCACTTCTAAACGAGAGCTTATTACAGTGTTAGGGTTTGAAGAAAAATTCAATCAAGAGTGTAATATCAAAAACTTAGAACGTTTTGAGTCGTTGTTAGCTCCTGAGAGTCGAAATACTGGCGATTAGTGAGCTAGACATATTTGACAGGTAATTAAATTGGAATGTACTAGACACATATGACAGGTAGAAATATTACAGAGTTTCAGCTTATAGCAAACGCTAAAGGTTGGAAGTTTGAAGAAATCGCAAAACGTTGGGGTAAGTCCGAACGCCAGTTATCACGGATAGCAAAGGCGGGTGAACAGCGTGACTTAGACGCTGTGAATGGCCTACCAAACAAAGACAACGAACAAAAGGGATAAAAAGACATCATGTTTTTTGAGTTCTTTGATTGGAAAATTAAAGCAGGAATAATTATTACCGTTGCTCTTATGTTGGGTAGCGTAATCAGCTTCATTGTTGCGTGGACAGCACCAGTACCAACCGATGCATTATCAGCCGTAACCAAATATCTAAATTATCGTTGGTTTGCTTTCTTTGCTGTCAGCACATTGTCTATTGGTGCGGCAACAATGAAGTATCACGATAGAACACTAACACGTTGCTAAGGGAAAATTTTCGCATGAAAACAAGTCAGATTTTGGAATTGCTAAGAAAGGCATCACCAACATTACAAGTCAAGATTCAACATAAAGAATATGGTGTACTACCTGTTGGTAATGTCTACCATGAACCGCCAAGAACCTTCCTGCAAGAAGCAAAAGAGGAAGGGGTATACTCTAATGTTAAAGGGCTATTAGAGCGTCTTGAAAGTATTGATGCCACTGTTCCTTTTGATGCGGATTTAACTTCTGGTGATGATTGGAATTTCCAAGAAGTGCAAAGTGTGTTTGAAAGCGAAGGAAAAGTCCTTATTCAAATTTCTGATCCAGTTTTTAATTAAGGGGAATAGACCTTGTACCTTTCCTTGGTCAGCGTAGCCGTGTTACGGAGATTCTGAGCCGTCAAAGACGTTTATCTATCTCAATGATTCGCAAGCTACACGATGGGCTTAGAATCCCATTGGACAGCCTTGTGAAAGAATATCAACTGGTTAAATAACATTGAAAGTTTCGACAAGCGCACTCTAAAAGCGCGTAAGCTAGTTACCTCTTCGCTTATGAGTAAAGAGTTTTCGCAGCCTCAAATCGACACAGTGATTAGTATCAACGACAAAGCAAAACAATAGCAGGAGAAAAAGCAATATATGTCAATTGGCTTTTACGATGAACGTATTCTAAATATACGCCTCAAAAAAAATAACAAAGGGTCTACTTTTTTATTTGGTGCTGCATTAAGTCAAGTAACTAATGGGGTAGGCATACCAAACGTTGAAGGTGTCATTGAATTTATTGAAGAATATGCAATAGAGCAAGAGGTTGATGAACTCTATTTTGAAGAAGCTAAAGGCTTTTCGGAACAGGATAGATACCAACAAGCTTTTAGCTTAATCGCCGGTCTATGTGGTCAAGAGTCGGTGAATGAAATCATTAAACGCGTAGTAGAAAGTAATCTCGATGAAAACGGCAAACATCGAGTACCCAAGGCAATCAAAGATTTCGTTACTAGTATCAAAAACGGCAATATCGGGTTCTGTCGCAAACTTTGA
>NZ_JBFRTD010000023.1:0-50792 GCF_041473955.1 Vibrio sp. 10N.222.54.E6
GCAATAGCTCGCGCTAAAGCGAAGAAAGCACAGCAAGCTAAGCAGGTCGAAGCAGAAGCAATCGCTCCTGAAGTAGAAGTGGAAGTGGAAGCTGAAATTCAATCAGAACCAGTGGATCCTAAAAAAGCTGCCGTTGCCGCGGCAATAGCTCGCGCTAAAGCAAGAAAGGCACAACAAGCGAAACAGGAAGAGTCAGCAGAAACACCTGAATCTGTGGTTGAACCTGTAGTTGAATTAAAGGCTGAAACTCAACAAGAACCAGTCGATCCTAAAAAAGCAGCGGTTGCTGCAGCGATTGCTCGTGCTAAAGCAAGAAAGGCGCAGCAAGAGCAAGACAAAAAGAATAATGAGGAGAAAGAGTAGTGGCCTTCTTTATCGCCAGCTCACCGCACGCGCACAATCGTAGAAGCACCCCTGATCTCATGAAATGGGTCGCTATTTGTGCATTGCCAGGTCTACTAGCTCAAACCTACTTCTTTGGATGGGGTACGCTCATCCAGTTAGTATTTGCTATTGCACTTGCTGTTACCTTTGAAGCCGCTGTAATGCTGCTAAGAAAACGCCCGCCAGTGATGGCATTGCGTGATTACAGCGCTGTTGTGACCGCTTGGCTACTCAGTGTCGCGATTCCGCCACACTCTCCGTGGTGGATTCTCGTGATAGGTATGTTCTTCGCGATTGTCATCGCAAAACACCTTTATGGCGGCCTTGGGCAAAACCCATTTAACCCTGCGATGGTGGCTTACGTTGTTTTGCTGATCTCATTCCCAGTTCAAATGACCAGCTGGAATGCGCCGACCAGTTTAACTGCTGAAGCTACGAGCTTTGTTGACTCCTTCTTGATGATCTTTACTGGTTTCAATAATGAAGGCTTGTCTTTACAACAAGCACGCCTTGGTATTGATGGCACCACGATGGCGACGCCACTCGATGCCTTCAAAACCGCACTAACGGCAGGTAACTCGGCTTCTGAAGCTCTGTCTCAACCTCAATTTAGCTGGTTAGCTGGCGTGGGTTGGGAATGGGTAAACCTTGCTTACCTTATTGGTGGCTTGGTGCTTATCAAGCAACGCGTGATTCAATGGCATATCCCAGTCGCGTTTCTGGGCAGCTTGACCCTATTTAGCCTAGTGTTCTTGATGTTCACTCCTGGCGAAACCGCATCACCGACCATTCATCTATTGTCTGGTGCGACTATGCTCGGCGCATTTTTCATTGCGACCGACCCAGTTTCAGCATCAACAACAGTGAAAGGTCGCTTAGTGTTTGGCGCTCTGATCGGCGGTTTGGTATTTATCATCCGCAGTTGGGGTGGTTTCCCTGATGGCGTGGCGTTTGCTGTATTGTTAGCCAACATGTGTGTTCCACTGATTGACTACTACACCAAACCTCGTACATACGGCCACTAAAGGGAGCGGATACCATGCTAAATGCAATTAAGAAAAACGGCCTTGTACTCGCGATTTTTGCGTGTGCTTCGACGGGTTTGGTCGCGGTAACTCACTACCTGACCAAAGATCAGATCAAACAACAAGAACAGGCTCAGTTACTGTCTGTGCTTAACCAAGTAATCACACATGATCTACACGACAACGAACTGTTTTCATCTTGCACTCTCGTTCAAACAGAAGAACTTGGTACTGAGCAAGCGATGCCGGCTTACATTGCTAAAATCAATGGTGAGCCGAGTGCGATTGCGATCGAAGCGATTGCCCCAGACGGCTACAACGGCGCGATTAAAGTGATTGTTGGAATGAAGATCGACGGTACTATTTTAGGTACTCGCGTGCTTTCTCACCAAGAAACTCCAGGTTTGGGTGATAAGATTGATTTGCGTGTGAGTGATTGGATTCTCTCATTTGCTGGTAAGCAAGTGACGGATTCTAATCTTGACCGTTGGAAGGTTCGTAAAGATGGTGGTGACTTTGACCAGTTCACTGGCGCAACCATTACGCCAAGAGCTGTTGTGAAGTCAGTTAAACAAGCGGTGCAATACGTTAATCAAAACAACCAAGCATTGCTTGCTCAACCTCTAAATTGTGGTGGTGAATAATGAGTGACCATAAAACACTGATCAAAAATGGCATGTGGGCCAATAACCCTGCCCTAGTGCAACTCCTTGGCTTATGTCCGCTGTTGGCTGTCTCTTCGACTGTGACTAACGCTCTTGGATTAGGTATCGCTACCTTGCTTGTACTAGTCGGCTCGAACGTGTCTGTATCTTTGGTTCGAAACCATGTGCCAAAAGAAGTGCGTATTCCAGTGTTCGTGATGATCATTGCTTCACTAGTAACCTGTGTTCAACTTCTGATGAACGCCTACGCGTATGGCCTTTACCTCTCTTTGGGTATCTTTATCCCGCTGATCGTAACCAACTGTATCATCATTGGCCGAGCGGAAGCCTTCGCGTCTAAAAACGAAGTTTTACCTGCAGCTCAAGATGGTTTCTGGATGGGTCTTGGCATGACATCGGTACTGGTTGTATTGGGTGCGATGCGCGAGGTTATTGGTAACGGAACCCTATTTGATGGCGCAGACCTACTCCTTGGTGATTGGGCTTCGGTGTTACGAATCCAGATATTCCAATTTAATAACAGCTTCTTGTTAGCCCTGCTACCACCCGGTGCCTTCATTGGTGTTGGTTTCTTGATTGCTTTGAAAAACATCATCGACAACCAAGCTAAATCTAGACAGCCAAAACAAGAAAAACCAGCTATTGAACGCGCTCGCGTTACCAATGCCTGATAAGTTACAGTAGCTTAAATCCTGCTGAGTAGCTCAACCGCTCAGCAGGTAAATAGATTGACCAAGTACACATAATAATGACGCTCATAAGAGCGCGTAACCGATGATAAAGCCTGAACCATTGCGAAACTTGTTATTTTAAAACGAGTAAGTTTGAAAGAACTTCGCTGGAACTCAAGCCCTAACTATTTGAAAGTAATGTCGCTATGAACAATGTAAAACGAGTAGAAATACTTGAGCGTTTGAGAGAAAACAATCCAAATCCAGAAACCGAGCTTAACTGGAACAGCTCTTTCGAGTTGCTAATCGCCGTGCTCTTATCTGCGCAGGCGACCGATGTCAGCGTCAACAAAGCCACTGATAAGCTGTACCCTGTGGCTAATACTCCACAGGCTATTTTCGACCTAGGTGTCGACGGCCTAAAAGAGTACATCAAGACCATCGGCCTATTTAATTCGAAAGCAGAAAACACCATCAAAACGTGTCGTATGCTGCTTGACCTACATAATGGTGAAGTACCGGAAGATCGTGCTGCGTTAGAAGCCCTTCCAGGTGTAGGCCGCAAAACAGCAAACGTAGTGTTAAATACTGCATTCGGTTGGCCAACCATTGCCGTTGATACTCACATCTATCGTGTATCAAACCGCACTAAGTTAGCAATGGGTAAAACGGTCGATGATGTTGAAGCTAAGCTGCTCAAAGTCATTCCAAAAGAATTCAAACTGGATGTCCACCACTGGCTCATTCTTCATGGACGTTACACCTGTGTGGCGCGTAAACCACGCTGTGGCAGCTGTATCATTGAAGACTTGTGTGAGTTCAAGGAAAAAACCGACGTCTAGGCTAGCTCTAAGCGAATGAAGCTAAGAAGCTAAGAAGCTAAGAAGCTAAGAAGCTAAGAAGCTAAACAGTGCCGCATTTTTCTAGCGGCATAAAACAGAATTACAAAAACGTATACATAATTAAAGCTAGGAGCAAATCATGTCAAACGGTCGTATTTTACACACTATGCTACGCGTTGGTGATCTAGACAAGTCTATCGAGTTCTACACCAATGTAATGGGCATGCAGCTATTACGTAAGAACGAAAACAAAGAGTACGAATACACACTGGCTTTCGTTGGCTTTGGTGACGAATCTCAAGGCGCTGTGATTGAGCTGACTTACAACTGGGGCACGACTGAATATGACCTTGGCTCAGCTTTTGGTCACGTTGCTATCGGTGTTGATGACATCTACACAACATGCGACGCGATTAAAGCAGCAGGCGGTAATGTGACACGTGAAGCGGGCCCTGTAAAAGGCGGCTCTACTCATATCGCATTCGTTAAAGATCCTGACGGCTACATGATTGAGCTTATTCAGAACAAACAAGCAAGTGCTGGTCTAGAAGGTTAACCCTTCGTAGCCTCTGCAATATTTGGCTATGGAATAAACACTATAAGCGAGCATAAAGCTCGCTTTTTTTGTAGCTCTATTAATAATCGATATTCTTTACTAATTATTACAACATTCTCACTGATGAAACTTTACATGATAATAATTATCATTTAAATTAAGTCCCCTATTGATTAGTGAGGTAACACAATGATTAGCGAATGGGAAAAACACACGTTACTTGCCGATACGGCATTGCAGCTCGACGATCCTGTACAGAGTATTCTTCACTATCAGCAAGCATTGAGTTTAAGCGAAAAAATTACTGAGCGTACCGATATCCAAGCGGACGAGCGCTTACTTATCTCTGTGATTTCTTGTCACAACCTCGCTCAGTTTTGGCGATGGGCCGGCGATACTGAATATGAACTCAAGTATCTCCAATTGGCTTCAGAAAAAGTACTGACACTGATCCCGCAATGTCCCAATACGCAATGTTCAAGCTTCATTGACTCAATTGGTTGCTGTAAGAAAGCCCTTATCGATTTCATGAAACGCCATCCCAACCCTAAAATTGCTTCTATGGTGGAAAAGATCGATACCGCGACCAACTGTGAAATGATCGCCCGCTTCCGCTTGAACTAAATAAATTACGTTTAAACAACGACTCAAATTTAAAATATAAAAAAGCCCGTCATCAGTGAAGACGGGCTTTGTCATTTCAAAACGAGCTATTGTTCAGCTTAAACCTGTGTGCGACCTAAAGAGATAACAACACGTCGGTTTTTGTCTTTACCAATTGGCGAGTTGTTGTCAGCAATTGGACGACGCTTACCATAACCTTGTACTTGAATACGGTCTTCTGGCAAGCCTAGAGATTTAAAGTACTCTCTTAATGATTCCGCTCTGCGCTCTGAAAGATTCTGGCTAATACCTTTGCTATCGACGGAATCGGTGTATGTAGCCACCAGCACAAGGTCGATGTCTTGGTTATAGCGAACATAGTCGGCAATCTGGCTGAGTCTCTTACGTGAAGACTTATTCAACTGATCGCTGTTACGATCGTAGTGCAAGATAGTAAAAGAGATATCTTCGAAGCTGTAAGGCAATAAGTTGGCGATACAGTCACTGAACACATTGTACTTTTCTTGGAATAATACCGATGATAGTGCAACTTCGATTCGCTGATCTCGGCTCTGCCATTCTTGATAGCTGAATGTCGGGTAACGCCCTTTCTCCAACTCACTCAAAATACCCCAAGCGGTTTGACCACCAACATAGCCATCAAATTGTTGGAAGAACTTAATGGTCGTCATGCGGTCAGCACTTTCGCCCGGACGCCAAGCTGGCGGCATAGAGATCAAGCTTACATTGCGTGTCGCCCCCATTGGGCGACGCATTTTAAGCTCAAAATCCAAAATGATTTTTTTACTCGCGCGAGATGAAAACTCAGCATCACCAAAGTTGGGGATAGGGTGAACCAAGCGACATTCTAATGGCGTGTTAGCCACCATCTCCCACGTCGACTGTAGAGGAGATGCTCCGTAACGCTTTTCTTGTGCCAATACCGATGACGACATAAGTAGCGAAAATAGCATTGAACCTGTTATGAGTTGTTTCTTCATAAAGTGGAGTATCTCTTAAGCAATTCGTTTAACAATGCAGCCAATTGCCGCATTTTTCCATCACGTTTGAATATGCAATTATTAAGCCGAAATAGGTCGGCTAATTTATGATTTATTGCCCTTCCCTAGTTTTTATCACTGCTATTATCTGCAATAATGCTGCCTTAATCACACATATTTGGGCTAACATGACTGTAGAAAACGAAGCTCTGACCCTTAAAAAACGCTTTCGTGGCTATTTCCCAGTGGTCATCGACGTGGAAACCGCAGGGTTTAACGCTGAAACCGATGCATTATTAGAAATCTGTGCCATTACACTAAGAATGGATGAGAACGGAGATCTGCACCCTGCATCAACGCTTCATTTTCACATTGAGCCTTTTGAAGGCGCAAATATAGAGCAGGCAGCATTAGACTTTAACGGAATTAAAGACCCATTTAGCCCATTACGTGGTGCTGTGTCGGAACAAGAAGCCCTTAAAGAAATCTACAAGCTTGTGAGAAAAGAACAAAAAGCTTCAGATTGCAGTCGCGCAATCATGGTCGCTCACAATGCTACGTTCGATTTAAACTTCGTTAATGCAGCAAGTGAGCGTTGTAAGCTTAAACGCGTCCCTTTCCATCCATTTGCAACTTTTGACACAGCAGCCCTTAGTGGTCTTGCCTACGGTCAAACCGTTTTGGCTAAAGCTTGCCGCACTGCGGGGATGGAATTTGACAACAAAGAAGCACACTCTGCTTTGTATGATACGCAAAAAACCACAGAGTTATTTTGCGGCATAGTAAACAAATGGAAAGCCCTTGGTGGTTGGCCTCTTGTTGACGAAGAATAAAAATAGAGTCGGTAAACGTTCACTCGTATTGCCTTCATAAAAAACACAACATCCCGAGAATAATATGAATCCTGTTGTAATTTCAGTTTGCATCATGCTTGTTTTAGCTTTGATGCGCGTAAACGTTGTCGTGGCTCTCACGTTCAGCGCAATTATCGGTGGCGTAGCCTCTGGTATGAGTGTGAACGATGCTGTAGCAGCGTTCGAAAGTGGATTAGGTGGCGGTGCAACTATCGCACTTAGCTACGCAATGCTTGGTACCTTTGCTGTTGCTATCTCTCGTTCTGGTATCACAGATCTACTTGCTCAAAGCGTCATTAAGCGCATTCACGGCAAAGAGAACAGTGCAGCATCGACCGGTCTAAAATACGGCATCCTTGCGTCTTTGATCTTAGTGACCATGTCTTCACAAAACGTGATTCCTGTACATATCGCTTTCATTCCAATCTTAATCCCACCTCTATTAGGCGTATTCGCAAAAATGAACCTAGACCGTCGTTTGGTTGCGTGTGTACTTACTTTTGGCCTGATTACTCCGTATATGGTTCTACCTATCGGTTTTGGTGGCATCTTCCTAAACAACATCCTGCTTAAAAACCTTCACGACAACGGTCTTGAAAACGTAGTAGCAAGCCAAGTACCAATGGCGATGTTGTTACCGGCTGCAGGCATGATCTTTGGTCTTCTTACGGCAGTATTCTTTACTTACCGTAAGCCTCGCCAATACAAAGAAACGTCTCATACTGTTGTTTCAACCGAAGTGAAAGAGATCAACAAGAAGCACATCCTAGTGGCTGCTGCGGGTATTGTTGCTGCACTAACGGTTCAACTATCGACAGGTTCTATGATCATCGGTGCTTTGGCTGGTTTCATGGTATTCACCTTCGGTGGTGTAATCGCTTGGAAAGAGACACACGATGTCTTCACTAAGGGCGTTCACATGATGGCAATGATCGGTTTCATCATGATTGCAGCGGCAGGTTTTGCAGCAGTAATGAAGCAAACCGGTGGCGTTGAATCTTTGGTTGAAGCGCTTTCAACAAGCATTGGTGACAACAAGCCTCTAGCAGCACTGCTTATGCTCATCGTTGGTCTATTGGTAACCATGGGTATCGGTTCTTCGTTCTCTACGATTCCAATCCTTGCAACTATCTACGTTCCACTAGCAGCAGCATTTGGTTTCTCTCCTATGGCAACGATCGCTCTAGTAGGTACAGCTGCAGCGCTTGGTGATGCTGGCTCTCCAGCTTCTGACTCAACCTTAGGTCCAACATCGGGTCTTAATGCTGATGGTCAACACGAGCACGTATGGGAAACCGTAGTACCGACGTTCCTACACTACAACATCCCACTGATCGTATTCGGTTGGATTGCAGCCATGGTTCTGTAATTAGGTTCTGTAGTTAAAGAATCCTACGCTCACTTTTATAAAGACCGCCTCGTGCGGTCTTTTTTGTATATAGTATCTTTCCCCTTTTATTTCTAACTTTAGAAACACGCTAACCTTCTGAACCAACATCACTCCCTATACATTATTCCGTACGTATTGATGTGCAACTTGTGGCTATTCATTGAATTCATTCCTACACTTAAGTGTTTAATAAATAAGCCGCTAATTCATAGACGACAAAGTGGCAAGGCTCAATACGTCAGAAGGCTACTATATGGATATACTCGCCCGATCGCGCTACCTCATCGTTGATGACAGCAGCGTCATTCAAAGTGCTACCCGCGCACTACTTATCAAGTTAGGCGTGCCTAACAACAATGTGATTAGCGCATCCAATGCACAAAACGCGATTGAGGCTTGTCGCGCACATCGATTCGACATCTTATTAATTGACCACGATTTAGGCTCAGGAAGCAATGGCTTGCAGTTGCTTGAGTTCTTGCAGCAAAAAGAATTAATCCGGCCACAAACGATCGTCTTTATCGTCACAGGCAATGACAGCCAAGATACCTTCTTTGGTTATGCTAACTTAGAACCTGATGGTTATTTGATTAAGCCAATACGTGCAGATGACATCATAAAAAGAGTCACATCCGCACTCTCTCGGCAGCAATACTTTTCGACATTAGAGCAGGCCTTTTTAAAGAATGACCTCAATGCGGTAAAGCCACTCTTTGGCAAAGCCCCTGATCCGTCGACACTGAAAGATGCCATTATTTATATGGCGAATATTCTGATAAAAAACCAACAACTCGATGACGCACAAGCCATGTTGAATGGGCTATTGCAGCTCCATGATTACCTGCCCGCTAAAGTTAAGCTCATTGAAATACATATCCTCAAGCAACACTATCACGACGCACTCCGTCAAATCGATGGCCTAATAGAAAGCAACCCTCGCAATATCAAACTTCAGCAACTTAAGGTCAAGATCTGTCTCAATACCAGTAATTTCGAATCAGCGAGCGAACTGATTGACCAAGTACTCACCGTGAACAGCAGTAATATTGAGTTAACCAACACCATGGTCTGGCTGCAGTTGCTAGATAAAAATGTCACACAAGCGACCCAACATCTCAAATCTCTCGCACAACTCATTCCTCACTCAATTTGGGATTCTACAGGTAAGCGAGCACTCATCTTATGGGCGGATAGTTTGGCGCTCACCCACGAAGAACTAACACTTTGGAAACCTGAAGCGACTTGGCAGAGGCTTTCTCACTCTGAAAAGTCTTACGCATTGAGCAAGCCGCTTCTAAAGCTTTGTCGTACCTTACAACTGATTCAACTCGATCAACATGAGGTTGCGACAGAGTGCATTGAGAGTATTTCGATAAACGAGTTTTCAGGCAATGATGTCGACGCGTTCTTCTTGTTGGCGCTGTGTTATCAAGCCTTAGGATTACAAGACAAAGTCGTTCAAATAAAGCGCCAAATTGACGTTCATTTAAAAGCGGATCACACGAACCTTGCTCTACTTCAACGTATGGCATTGCAGCAAGCTGATAATTTTTCACTCCCCACACTAACTAAAGCCCCTTTGGCTGCCGTTAGTTAAGCATGGCGATACTCTAAAATCAGCAAGCAAACGACAGGATGTCTTTATGCAAAACAGCGCTTCAAAAACGAAAACGTGGTGTGTCGCCTTTTTATTGAGTTGTCTTTCACTGTTGATGTGGCCACTGCTCACCTTTGCCGAAAACACCCCACCAGGGAACACATCACCCGCTAGCTCCTTAGCAAGCAAAACAGGGAACTCATCGAGTGACCAAGTCATATTGCGGGTTGGTCTGCCTTCTTACGACATGGTCCCCTACAGCTATCAACATAAAACTCCCTCAGGCAACACTGTTTCTGAAGGGCTACTCATCAGTATGTTGGATCAGGTAGCGGTAAATGCAGGTTTCCAATATCAGATTAAGTTGTATTCAACATTTAGTGATGTACTGAGTGCATTCGAAAGAGGTGAATTAGATCTGCTAGTCGGCGTCTCTTCGACCAAGGAGCGCCATAATTACATGACTTTTAGTGAGCCGATGTTTTCCATAAGACGAGCGGTGATTACCCAAAATAGAAAAATAAACGATTTAGGTGCGTTGGCAACCGCCAACCTAGCATTGGAGAAAGGGTTTGCGCTCAATGATCTTCTTCCTAGCCTGCTTCCTGATAGTCGAATTACCACATTAGACAGCACGCAAGCGGCATTCACGGCGATTCAGGAGAATAGCGTGGATGCGTACATTGGCGATGCGCTTGCACTTTCTGCGTTATTGCAAGAACAGCCTCGAGACTCACTAACATTATCTGTACTTCCTGACCTTCCCGCAGATCACTTGCATTTCGCGGTCAAAAAAGGAAAGCACAGATTGCTTAGCCGAATCAATTTCGCTTTACAGGACATTAAGGTAGGTTCACTGCAATCTATCTACAATCAATGGCTTGCTCCATCGCAACATTCGATGCTGCTGAACTATGGAACATTGAATTTAACCCAAGATGAAAAGAACTGGCTCGACAGCAACCCTTCCATCCCCGTAGGCACACACTCCAATTGGTACCCTTACGACTTTACCAATGAGCAACAGCAACACTCAGGCTTATCTGCTGACATCTTAAACCTAATAAGTAATGTGCTTGGCGTGTCATTCGAAAGTACCACTTACCTAACACCAGAAGCGGCCGAGGTCGCGTTCAATAATGGTGAGACAATGGTGCTAACCAACATCACACCAACCACAGATAAAGCCCGATACATGGACTTCACTCAAGCTTACAGTTTTGAACCTTGGGTGTTATTGAGTCGCTCTGATCGCTTAGGCAACTTTGCGCCAAGTGGCACCGAAGCTGTTGGTGTGATTGAAAATTCTGGAGGCTCAACAGTTCTGCCTTCTCTCTGCCTTACTTGCCTAGCCGTCCCTTACATCAATCACGTCAGCGCTTTCCAAGCATTACAGAAAGACGACATCAGTTTCGCGCTTGCTTCACTTCATCATGCTGCACCTTTATTGCATCAAGACTATGTAGGGCAATTCAAAATCACTGGCACCATTAATGAGCAAAACAGCGCACCACTAGCTCTCGCAGTGAACTTCCGCCATCCCATGCTGTTGAGTATTCTCAACAAAACCATTGGAGCACTGCCTGCCAATGAATTAGAGCGCTTGGAAAGCAAATGGTTAACCTATGAATACCAAGAAGGCTTATCACCACGCGAAGTCGCTAAATGGTCGGTGATCATCGGGCTTGGAATCTTTGTGGTCATTTTCGTGATCGTATTTTGGAACCGAAAAATGGCGGCTGAAATCGAGCAGCGAAAGATCGCCGAGCAGAGAGCAAAAGCAGCAGAAGCCCATTTGCAAACGCTGGCCGACAACATTGATGGGGTCGTGCTTAAACATATTCAAACGCACCCTCGACAGCCTTTAGATATCCGGTTTAGCTTTGTCAGTGCAGGTGTAAGCGATATGTTCGGCTTATCCGTGGATAACGTAAAAGAGCACCCTCAACACCTGTTTAATCTGATCTCAGAAGATGACTTGCCCCAGTTTGAAACCAGTATGCTCGAAGCTATTGAAACCGGGCATTGGGAAAATGAACAGCGAATGCAGTTAGAATCAGGTCAAACTAAATGGGTGAAATTTAATAGCCAAGTATCGAACAGCAAAACCATTGAGTGGAATACGGTGATAACAGACATCACCCTACTAAAAAAACAACAGCAAGCTTTAGACAACGCACGCCAAAAAGCAGAAAGTGCAACGGCTGCAAAGTCGCAATTCTTAGCGACCATTAGCCACGAGGTTCGCACCCCGATTAGTGGGATCTTAGGGCTGTTGGAATTAATGCAGGAACATCAGCTGAGTGAAGAGTTACTGAACTTACACGGTGGATTGAATCAGTCAGCTCGGAACTTACTGCACATCGTTAATGACGTACTCGATTACTCCAAGATTGAAGCCGGAAAATTGGATCTTAACCCGACCGAAATTGAGCTCGGCAAAGTACTTGCCCGTATCGTGCAACCGCAATCCATTCATGCACAGCAAAAAGGCTTAGCCTTCCACTATTGGCAAGACCCAAACCTCGCTCAGTGGTTGTTTGCAGACGATATACGACTCCATCAGATTCTAAACAATTTCCTTAACAATGCGATTAAGTTCACCGAACATGGCACTATTTCATTGCATATTGATGTGATTGAACAGAACGAACATCAGCAGAAAGTTAGCCTCACGGTTTCCGACACGGGCATCGGCATCCCGAAAGACAGACAACAAAGCTTGTTCCAACCTTTTGAACAAGTCGACAAAACCACTAGCCGCCGTTTTGGTGGCACAGGGCTTGGACTGTCTATCGCTTTGAAATTGATAGAACAGATGGATGGCAACATAGAACTGTCGAGTGAAGAAGGAAAAGGCAGCCACTTTACTGTTACCGTTACCCTCCCAACTTGTACTCCTGAACATGCAGTAAGCAACGCTTTGGCTCTACGACAAACGCTGATTTTTCCTTCAGAGGGTGAGAATTCTATTGAGCTAGATGTCGGTAATCACTCAAACGAGGTATACGTCGTCGGCTACGTTCTGCAACAAAAAGAGCTGTGTCGATATCTGAAACACTTCGATCTTGAACCAAAAGTTCTGCACATTAATCAAAAGCACCTACTCAAAGAGATGGTCGTCAAACATCAGCCCAAACACATCTTTGTCGCGATGTCGGTTTGGCAACAACTGGCGATTAGCGATGCTTGGATTCAGCAGCATACGGGTTCAACACGCTTCACCGTAATCAACCAAAACCCAATGCTCTCACCAGAGCCTTTAGGTAACTCTTGGTGCTTATCGGTGAATCCGCTGCTGCCCGATAACCTTGTTCATGTTTTAACGAAACCCGTCAGTCACAACAATCTAATCTCATCATTAGACAACGAAACCAAAGCGCCTATCGCCATCGAGACTCGCGAACAAGCCGAGAGTAATGGCCGACTGATTCTTGTTGCGGAAGACCACCCGATCAATCAGCAAGTCATCGCCAAGCAGCTCGA
This sequence comes from Vibrio sp. 10N.222.54.E6, assembly GCF_041473955.1. Classification (NCBI taxonomy): domain Bacteria; kingdom Pseudomonadati; phylum Pseudomonadota; class Gammaproteobacteria; order Vibrionales; family Vibrionaceae; genus Vibrio; species Vibrio sp. 10N.222.54.E6. The sequence goes on from NZ_JBFRTD010000023.1 coordinate 13,075, forward strand.
GAGTATTGGTGTCCACGCTGATATTTTCGATAACGGAGTGCTAGCGCTGAATGCTTTAAAAAATAAACGTTATGGTTTGCTTCTCACCGATTGCCATATGCCGGAGATGGACGGTTACACGCTTGCCTCAAGCATTCGTCAGATAGAACAACGCAATGAAGAACTAAATCAAGAAACTCAAAAGTTGCCTATCGTCGCGTTGACGGCGAATGCGGTTCAGGGTGAAGATGCCAACTGTTATGCACACGGCATGGATGATTTCCTAGTTAAACCTGTTTCCATTAAGCAAATGAAGCTGACCATTGAAAAATGGCTACCCGCAATCCACGATTTAGATCCGACGCTTGAAACCGATATTTCTGATGCAGAAAAGCCAGACTCGCAAAATCAGGACACAAGCTCTTCGTCAAACGCTTTACCTGCAGCTCAAGAAACCAATGAGTTTTCGATGCTGTTCCAAGGCATTGAACAGAGCTTTGCGGAATCGGCAGAAAATAACAACTCAGAGACAATCGAAGATGTTGACCCCACTGTCCCTCAAGATTCACCCAACGAGACCAATAGCCCCATCATCGACTACACCGCACTCTACGATCTATTTGAAGATCACGATGTGGTGATGACCTTACTCGACGAGTTTGCCGCAAGTTTTATTGCAGATAATGAACAGATAAAAGCGCAGTGGGCTAATAAGGAATATAAGGGACTAAAAACCACATCACACCGACTCAAAGGTGCCGCTAAAATGGTGGCATGTGACGCGATGGCTTCTCCGCTCGCAATCATTGAAGCACAAGCAAACGGCCTAGTAACCGAAGCCACAGAATTAGATCAAGTCGAATCAGAAATTGAAGCATCAATCTCGGAAGCAACTAACACATTCGAACGGTTTACAGAGGAGATAAACCAACTACGTCAGACAAAAGAAAAGGCTTACTCTTATGAGTAAGCCTTAGAGGTTATTGCGTCAATACAGACAGCTCTCGCTGGATTATACAGCGGGAGCGTTATTCACTAGAATTTCGCGAATAGACTTGAGCGTCGCTTCAGTTGAATGGTAATCCAATTCAACTTCGCTAAAGATACCGTTTACCTCAAGCATTAAGGTTGGGTAAGAATGCACACCCATCGCTTCTTTAAAACCTAACTGGTCATCTAACTCGCTTTCCAATAGCTTACTAGAAAGGTCATTTTCAAACTGTTGTACATTCATCCCTAGCTCTTGAGCTAACTGCAAATGCGTTTCTTGGCTATGAGGCAGCATCGCACGAAGGTAGTAAGCGTGTTGGATCGCTTCAAGCATTGCTTCGTAGTGATCTTGAAAGCCAGCAGCGATCACTGCACGACACGCTGGGTAAGTGCTGCGAACTGGTTGGCATTCAGTCCAAAACTCATGATTAAATTCCGTACCCAGCTTAGCTTCAATCTGCTTCCAAATCGCTTGAAGCTTGCCTTTCATCTCTTCTGACATCGGCTCTTCAGAATCCGGAGCCAAACCACCGACTACGTAGCTAAACTCAATGCTCGCTGGCAATTGTTGTTTTAATAACTCAAGCGTTGGCTTGTAGCCCCAACACCAGCTGCACATTGGATCATGCACATAATGAAGTTTTACGTTCATTGTTCATTCCTTATCGAGTCTTTGTTGAACCATTCAAACGAAAAAAGGAGCCTAATTAAGGCCCCTTCCATTCAATATTTAAGCACCAAGGCCTAAAGCTTACTCAGCGTCGTCGCCAGCTACTTTAGCAGCGGCTTCTTTAACGATTGGCTGAAGCTCACCCTTTTGGAACATCTCAAGAATGATATCACAACCACCGATTAGCTCACCTTCAACCCAAAGTTGTGGGAACGTTGGCCATTGTGCGTAAGCTGGAAGCTCTGCACGGATATCAGGGTTTTGTAGGATATCTACGTAAGCAAATTTTTCACCACATGCCATTAGCGCTTGAGACGCTTGAGAAGAGAAACCACAGCTAGGTAGCTTAGGAGAACCTTTCATGTACAGTAGAATAGTGTTTTCTTCAATTTGCTGTTTGATTTTATCGATAGTTTCCATTGCTTCCTCGTTAATGGATTACGGCTTTCATTGCCTTTATTCTACCCCAAACCAAAAGAATAAAAACCATATAAAAAAAGAGGTTAACCAGTTAAGCTAACAATTCACACAAAAGTGATGAATTAAGCTTTTAATAAAGTAAAAACTTGCTAAACTATATCGCAAGTCCGCAAATTGACCGTGGTTGGCAATATAGCGAGCCATGAATAATAATATCACTGGAAGCAATCGAAAGAGTTAACTCTTTCATATCAATGGAGAATTGAGCAATGGCATTTGAACTACCGGCTCTTCCTTACGCGAAAGACGCGCTAGAACCACACATCTCAGCAGAAACGCTAGATTTCCACCACGGTAAGCACCACAACACTTACGTTGTTAAGCTAAACGGTCTTATCCCAGGTACTGAGTTTGAAGGCAAAACACTAGAAGAAATCGTTAAGACTTCTACTGGTGGTGTTTTCAATAACGCTGCTCAAATCTGGAACCACACGTTCTACTGGCACTGTCTTGCTCCTAAAGCAGGCGGCGAACCAACAGGCGCTGTTGCAGAAGCGATCAACGCTGCATTCGGTTCTTTCGAAGAATTCAAAGCGAAATTCACTGATTCAGCAATCAACAACTTCGGTTCTTCTTGGACTTGGTTAGTTAAGAAAGCTGACGGTTCTCTAGACATCGTTAACACCTCTAACGCTGCGACTCCTCTAACAGAAGAAGGTGTTACTCCACTTCTAACTGTTGACCTATGGGAACACGCTTACTACATCGATTTCCGCAATGTTCGTCCTGACTATATGGCAGCATTCTGGAACCTAGTAAACTGGTCTTTCGTAGAAGAAAACCTAGCTAAGTAATTATTACTTACGCTGCGCTATTTATAGCGAGTTATCTATTGAAAGCTCATGCCTCGGCGTGAGCTTTTTTGTATCTGTCGTATTCTAATCAATGAGAACATTGCGAAACGAACTAGCAGATCGAGCCGACTTTTCAACCTATTCTTACCTTTCTCAATCGCCCTACATAAATTCGTTATTTGGCTGTAATTAAACTCTAAAGTTTGCCAACTCCATGCCGTTAAAGGTGTATCCAATGAGAGGCAGCATGCAAATACATACTTTAGACAAAGCAGGAATCATCAACGAACTGAAGTTCGGCATCGGGATCAGCCAAGCGGTTGAGCAAGGTCGCCGTGCAGATTTTGCGTTGCTGTTATCTATGTTTTCTAATGATGTTCGCGACTGTACTCCCATCGACACCATTGACGTCACTAAAACGACTGAAGATCGCCTACGTAAGCAATTTGGCGTAGCAGAACCGCAACAACTGCGTTCAAACCAATCGTCGTATGAAATTTCAGCGCAACAATCGAATCACTTTCATCAAGCTAGCCTTGCCAGCGCCAAGCTAAGCCACTACTTGAAGCCTGAAGCACTTGCTTTCATGCCAGAAGATACCGCCGACTTCCCTGAAGAGGTTTACCAAAACCTTTCTGGTCATGACCGGCGTAAACTGGCAAGTAAACAGTTACCTGATTTACCAAATGCGACGCTCTACAACGAGCTGTCGACAGCTCAACGTCAGTATCAGATTCAGGCGCAAGTATAGCCGCCGCCTAGCCTTCCTCTTTCTCGCTCAATATTCGCGACTACTCTTTGTTCGATCTCGCTTTTTTAATTATTGATGCAGGCAATATGAACCATCACCTTTGGTCATCATCAAAACCGGAGATGTCGGTTAACACTTGAAGTTACTGCAAAATGTGACCTGCCACAAAGTTCATAAAAAGTTATCAATGGGTACACCTTAGTTTGAGCCAATTCACACCCGCTGTATGAAATTTAACCCATCCTTATCCAACATGGACGATTTGCTTAGGTACTGGGATGGAAATAAAAAGCTCAATTATATTGGTAACATCTGCCGGCTCGCGATTGGGAGGAACGATTGCGAATCACTTTGTTAACCTTGGAGCCACTGTCATCCTTTGTGATAAAGACGCAAAAGCACTTCAGGCGACTTATTTACAATGTGCCCGCTTCTCCGACTCTGTTTACCATTACACGCTCGAAGGGAATGACAGCCAAGCTATCCTCAGCGTGTATGATTTTATTCAAACCACCTTCAACACGACGCCCGATGTTCTGGTCAACAATTGGATAAGTTCCCCAATGCCTAGTCTAATTGGCGATCAGCCTGTCAGTAGCTTTATCAATGATCTGTCTGCTATGGCATCGACCCTTTTCGCATTTGGGCAAATCAGTGCAGAGAGATTACGAGAGCAAGACAAAGAAGGCGTGATTGTGAATGTAATATCTCACGATGACTTTCATGATGTGTCAGGCTTAGAGAGCGCAAACTCCATGATTACCGGCTTTACCCATAGCTGGGCGAAAGAGCTGACGCCATTTGGTATTCGAGTCGGCGGTGTTGTCCCTGCTGTTCATAACTCCGAAGGCAAGCTCAATGGGTGTCACTGGGCACAGCTGCAAGACGAACTGACCAGAACAACGGAATACATTGTCTCTAATGATTACTTTAGTGGACGGGTTGTAGCTGCAGAGGTGTAAGCGTCTGCAGAGGTGTAAGCGTCTGCAGAGGTGTAAATGGATAATAAAAAATAGACCTATTTCAATTCACATAAAAAAAGCCCCAACCTTTCGGTTGGGGCTTTGAATTTCCCGATAGATAAGTATCGTGCTAGCGAAAACCTATCTCAAACTAATGCTTACTTATTATGCGTTAGCTTTTTCTTTTTTAGCTTTTGGTGCTGCTTTTTCTTCAGCTGGCTTTTGGTCAGCTTTCTTCAAAATTACAGTCGTACCTTCAAAAGTTTCACCTTCAACGTATGCTTTACCGAAGTAAGACGTTGTTAGAACTTCTTTAAGCTCAGTGATTAGAGGGTAACGTGGGTTAGCACCTGTACACTGGTCATCGAACGCTTCAACAGCTAGCTCGTCTAGTTTAGCGATGAAGTCAGACTCGTTAACACCCGCAGCCTGGATAGACAGTGGGATGTCTAGGTCAACTTTAAGCTCTTCTAACCAAGTCAGTAGACGTTCAATCTTCTGAGCAGTACGGTCACCAGCTTGGCTTAGGCCTAGGTGGTCAGCAACTTCAGCATAACGACGACGTGCTTGTGGGCGGTCGTACTGAGAGAATGCAGTCTGCTTAGTTGGGTTATCGTTCGCGTTGTAACGTACAACGTTTGAGATAAGTAGTGCGTTTGCAAGACCGTGTGGTAGGTGGAACTCAGCACCAATTTTGTGAGCCATTGAGTGACATACACCTAGGAATGCGTTCGCAAAGGCAATACCAGCAATCGTTGCAGCGTTGTGTACTTTCTCACGAGCGATTGGGTCTGCTGAACCGTTTTTGTAGCTTGATGGTAGGTATTCTTTAAGCATCTTAAGAGCTTGTAGAGCTTGACCATCTGAGTATTCGTTCGCAAGAACTGATACGTAAGCTTCAAGAGCGTGAGTTACTGCATCGTAACCACCGAACGCTGTCAGAGACTTAGGCATGTTCATTACTAGGTTAGCATCAACAACAGCCATGTTTGGCGTGATTTCGTAATCCGCTAGCGGGTACTTAGCACCTGTTTTGTCGTCAGTAACAACCGCGAATGGCGTAACTTCTGAACCCGTACCTGAAGTAGTAGTGATACATACTAGCTCAGCTTTTTTACCCATTTTAGGGAACTTGTAGATACGTTTACGGATATCCATAAAGCGCATTGCTAGTTCTTCGAAGTGAGTTTCTGGGTGCTCGTACATAACCCACATGATCTTAGCAGCATCCATTGGAGAACCGCCACCTAGAGCAAGGATTACGTCAGGTTGGAAGCTCTTCATTGCTTCAGCGCCTTTCTCAACAACAGACAGTGTTGGATCCGCTTCTACATCGAAGAATACTTGAACTTCAATACCTTGCGCTTTCAGAATTTGTACTACATCGTCTGCGTAACCGTTGTTGAATAGGAAACGGTCCGTTACTAGGAATGCGCGTTTCTTACCTTCTAGGTCGCTCATAGCGATTGGAAGGCTGCCACGACGGAAGTAGATAGACTTAGGTAGTTTGTGCCACAACATATTTTCAGCTCGCTTCGCTACAGTTTTCTTGTTGATAAGGTGCTTAGGACCTACGTTCTCAGAGATAGAGTTACCACCCCATGAACCACAACCAAGAGTTAGAGAAGGTGCAACGTTAAAGTTGTACAGGTCACCGATACCACCGTGAGTAGTCGGGATGTTGATTAGGATACGAGCCGTCTTCATCTTGTCACCGAAGTAACGGATGCGATCTGCGTTTACGTCTTGGTTAGTGTAAAGACCAGATGTGTGACCGATACCACCGATTTCAACCATAGTTACTGCTTGAGCAACAGCGTCTTCGAAATCGTCTGCGCGGAATAGACCTAGAGTTGGAGACAGTTTCTCGTGAGCAAATTCGTCATCGTAAGAAACTTTACCAAGGCCTTCACCTACAAGTACTTTTGTATCAGCAGGAACTTTAACACCCGCCATTTCAGCGATTGCAGGAGCAGGTTGACCTACGATTTTAGCGTTTAGGTTGCCGTCGATAAGAAGAACTCTACGTACTTTATCTGCGTCAGCTTTAGATAAAACGTGAGCTTTGTGAGAAGCAAAACGCTCTTTAACTTCGTCATATACTTCGCTAACTACGATTGCAGCTTGCTCAGAAGCACATACAACACCGTTATCGAATGTTTTAGACATAAGGATAGATGCTACTGCACGTTTGATGTCAGCTGTTTCATCGATAACTACAGGAACGTTACCAGCACCAACACCGATAGCAGGCTTACCAGAAGAGTATGCTGCTTTAACCATGCCTGGACCACCAGTAGCAAGGATAAGTGCGATACCGTCGTGCTTCATCAGCGCGTTAGAAAGCTCTACAGATGGTTGGTCGATCCAACCGATGATGTCTTTTGGTGCACCCGCTGCTACAGCTGCGTCTAGAACAAGCTTCGCTGCGTCATTAGTTGAGTTCTTTGCACGTGGGTGTGGCGAGAAGATGATGCCGTTACGTGTTTTAAGAGAGATTAGAGATTTGAAGATTGCTGTAGAAGTTGGGTTCGTTGTTGGAACGATACCACAGATGATACCTACAGGCTCAGCGATAGTCATTGTGCCTAGGCTTTCATCTTCATCAAGAATGCCACATGTTTTTTCGTCTTTGTATTTGTTGTAGATAAATTCAGATGCAAAGTGGTTTTTGATAACCTTATCTTCAACAATACCCATTCCAGATTCAGCAACTGCTTGTTGTGCAAGTGGGATACGAGCGTGGTTAGCAGCAAGAGAAGCTGCGCGGAAGATTGCGTCTACTTTCTCTTGAGAGAATGTTGCAAACTCTTCTTGTGCTGCTTTAACGCGTGCTACTAGAGCATCAAGTTCCGCTAAGTTAGTTACAGGCATGGTGGATCTCCTAAAATAATAAATATTAAAAACTTTTTATTAATTTCGCTGCTTGCTTTTAACCTCAAACAACAACGTTCTTAGTAAATTGCTTTCAGGACTGAGTATATTATTTCACAGTGTGAAAAAAATTGACCCAGATCAGTTACCCAAAAAGAATTAACCAAAAAGTAGTAAGGCAATCGCAAAAACATGCTTAAGATGATGATTTATATAGATTAAAATCACATTTTTCGTCAGTTCAAAAAACAAGCAAACAGACAAGCTTTTTCTACATAGAGTCATAAACTGTAAAAAAGTTTCATTTTTAGTCAGTTAAATTACATGTATACAGCCATATTCGTGCTACTGAGAGTATATCCATACCGTTGCACGGGCTAGATTTTGACATAATTTTTATTAAATTCGTGCAGCAGTTAACAGTTACTCGACAATAAATTACAAAATGAAACACTAACAACCAACTCGCAACACCGCCAATACAAAAGTGATATTCAATTAGTTTTTCTAAAAATAATCCCCTATTTCAGGTTAGTTTTTTTCATTCGTGCAAATCCGATTTGTCCCTTACATTACGCGCTCAGACTATTCACCGAATCAAACCTTCAACCTTAAAATTCGCTAACTGGAGATCGCTCTCATGCAAGGCTTAGAACTCGCAATTTTTATGCAATTCTTCCTTGGGCTTGTTGCTGCCGTAAACCCAATCGGCATCATGCCTGTTTTTGTTTCCCTTACTGCACATATGCCGCCAGAAGAGAGGAACAGGACAGCCTTACAAGCAAATATTGCCGTTGCCGTTATCCTGATTGTGTCGCTTGTCGCGGGGCAAATGCTGCTTGATATGTTTAGCATCTCCCTGGATTCATTTCGTGTTGCAGGTGGTTTGCTATTATTGAGCATCGCATTTTCGATGATGAGCGGTAAGCTCGGTGAAGATAAGCAGAATAAACAAGAGAAATCTGAATACATCAGCAAAGAGCAAATCGGTGTTGTTCCTCTTGCGATGCCATTAATGGCGGGCCCCGGGGCAATCAGCTCGACCATTGTTTACGGATCTCGTTACCCTGCAGCCATTGATACTGTGGGAATTGGCATTAGCATCATCGCGTTTGCAACCTGCTCTTGGCTCTTGTTCCGTTCAGCACCAGTTATCGTTCGCTTTTTAGGTCAAACGGGTATCAATGTGATCACGCGTATCATGGGCTTGATTCTTGGCGCATTGGGCATCGAGTTCATCGCCAATGGCCTACGTAATTTGTTCCCAGGTTTGGCATAACGTTTAACGGTAATCCGTTGCTCTATAAAGGGCAACAATATTGCAATATAGATGAGGCGAGTAAAGCAATTGGGCTTTCACTCGCCTCGTTATTATGAAGCTTGTATAATGACTGTTAATGCATTTAACAAAAGATGAATCTCTCCTTATGTCACGCAAGCCACTCAAGCATCATTTGTACGTCATTATCTTTGGTACTCACACGCCAGCCGGACGTGCATTTGATATTTCTCTGATCGTTGCAATCTTGGCTTCGCTATTGGTTCTGATCTTAGAGTCCATCCCTAATGTCATGACCGAATGGTCACAGCAGCTGCGTTATATTGAATACACTTTTACTGCTCTCTTCACTCTTGAGTATTTGTTAAGGCTCTATTGTTCTCCGAAACCAAAATCTTATGCCACCAGCTTTTATGGTGTCGTGGACCTATTGGCGATTCTTCCGACCTACTTAGCGATCATCTTCCCAGGCGCTTCATTTATGGGTGTGGTAAGGCTGCTGCGTGTGATGCGTATCTTCCGAATCCTAAAACTGGTTCGCTACCTGCAAGATTCAAACATTCTGTTACGTTCACTTTTAATGGCAAGACGAAAGATACTGATCTTTTTCAGCACAGTTGGCATCTTAGTTGTTATCTTCGGCGCGCTTATCTTTGTTATTGAAGGGCCAGAAAATGGCTTTACAAGTATTCCCCACAGTATTTATTGGGCAATCGTAACCATTACGACGGTTGGCTACGGTGACATGATCCCTCAAACCGCGTTAGGGAAAGCGATCGCTTCTCTGACCATGCTATTGGGTTACTCTATTTTAGCGGTACCGACAGGGATTATTACTGCAGAGCTCAGCAATGAGATGAACTCGCACAAAGAGTTGGTAAAGTGTCCGAACTGTAACCGCGCCGGCCATGATTCGGATGCTATGTATTGCAAACACTGTGCGAGTGAATTGGCAGACCCCGACAAGCGTGTCATTACAGAAGAGAAATAAAAGCAGACTCGAGATGCGAAGAGGTTTAAGGGCAGTTTCGAGGGCCGAATAACGAGATATCAATAAACTAAAAAGGGTTGACGTTTATCGTCAACCCTTTCGGTTTATCAGCTAATAGAATTTAAGCAATCTTGCCGATTACGCTTTCTCCGCAAGGATAATGCGCAGAGTACGGCGTAGTGGTTCTGCAGCACCCCAAAGTAGTTGGTCACCTACCGTGAACGCATTCAGGAAATCGTTACCCATCGACATCTTACGCAGACGACCGACTGGTACAGACATTGTGCCTGTTACTTTCGCTGGTGTTAGCTCCTGCGCAGTGATGTCTCGGTCATTAGGAATCACTTTAACCCAATCATTGTGCGTCGCGATGATCTCTTCGATCTCGTCCATAGGCACATCTTGCTTAAGCTTAATCGTTAGTGCTTGAGCGTGACAACGCATTGCACCGATTCGTACACAAGTGCCATCAATTGGGATTGGCTGACCATCTAGGCCAAGAATCTTGTTCGCTTCAACGCCGGCTTTCCACTCTTCTTTGCTTTGACCGTTTTCACGCTTCACATCGATCCAAGGAATCAGTGAGCCCGCAAGCGGAGCACCGAACTGATCGGTTGGAAATGAAGATGAACGAATGGTATCAGCGACTTTCTTATCGAGATCAAGAATTGAACTTGAAGGGTTCGCTAACTCAGAACTTACGCTGTCGTTGATCACACCCATTTGTGAGATCAGTTCACGCATGTTCTTAGCGCCCGCACCTGAAGCGGCTTGGTAAGTCATGGCACTCATCCACTCAACCATGCCTTTCTCGTATAGACCACCCAAAGCCATAAGCATTAAGCTCACAGTACAGTTACCGCCTACGAAAGTATTAGTCCCGCCGTGGATACCTTGTTGGATTTGAGCCAAGTTAACAGGATCAAGAGTGATGATTGAATCCGCGTCCATACGTAAGGTAGAAGCCGCATCAATCCAGTAGCCTTTCCAACCTGCTTGACGCAGTGCTGGGTATACTTTTGAGGTGTAGTCTCCGCCTTGACAGGTAATCACCGCATCAAGCTGTTTTAGGCTATCAATATCAAAAGCGTCTTGAAGTAGACCCGCATCTTTACCACCCAAAACAGGGGCAGGAATACCAATCTGAGACGTGCTGTAATAAACAGGTTCAATCAAGTCGAAATCTTTCTCTTCAACCATACGTTGCATCAATACAGAACCAACCATACCGCGCCAACCAACTAGACCTACTCTCATCGCTCACTCTCCATGTATAAATTAAAAATTGCTCTCCCCCATCTATAAGTTTTTCAGAAACAGAACTCAAGTGCTTTTTGTCAAAAAGTGTAACTTTTTCGTTTCTTTTAAGTGAACGCAATGAATCGTGCAGTTATCCCTGTATCGACATTTAATATCCACCTCATTGATAAAACGCCCATTATCCTCAAATTCAAACATTTGCATCGCCAAAGCAGCTTAATCCCACTCGCGTCACAAACAGTAAATCCCTCTTTTTAATCAATACTATCCAGAATAATACTTCACAAAACGAAAACAACGCGCGACAAGTTTCAACATGTAAGAACCATGAATTTAACAATATTTCAGATAATGAAACCATGATTAACTGTGTTAGCAGTCAAATATCACAACTTGGATGTATTTTTTCGATATAATAAACTAATTACTGTAGTGTCCGTTTTGCACCACACACCATAACGAAGCACTATAAATGCTCGAAATCACAAGAGGCTTTTATGAAGCAGAGTAAAACTCGCCTACCGAACCTATTGCAGGTATTCATCGCGTTAGGATTATTTCTATCCCTTGCTTTTTCCTTTACTGCAAAGCTTGACCTTCCAATTCAACTTGCCTTGTATATTGGCTGGTTCATTATCATGGTTCTCGGTATTCGCCTTGGCCACGAATACAAAGACTTAGAAAAAGCGGCACTCAAAGGAATATCCAATGGCTTAGGCGCGGTTTTAATACTTTTAGCCGTTGGCGCTCTTGTTGGTACTTGGATCTCAGGCGGGATCGTACCTACTATCATTTACTATGGTCTGAAAGCTATCCACCCTTCTATCTTCCTTTTAGCGACCATGATTATCTGTTCTCTAACCGCATTGGCAACTGGTACTTCTTGGGGCGCTGCGGGTACAGCAGGTATCGCGATGATGGGTATTGGCCAAGGCCTAGGTGTTCCAGCACCGATTACTGCAGGTGCAGTGCTGTCAGGTTGTTACTTCGGCGACAAGATGTCTCCACTTTCTGATTCAGTGATTCTGGCTTCTTCAATGTCTGGTGTTGAAGTGGTTGAGCACATCAAGGGCATGCTGCCAGTTGCGTTAATCAGCTACGTGATTACTGGCATCATGTTTACTGCGTTTGGTTTTCACTACGCAGGTAACGTTGACATGAGCCAAGTAGATTCTGTCATTAAAGCAATGGAAGTTCAGTTCTACATCACGCCTTACTCATTTGTCCCAGTACTGATCGTGCTTGGTCTGTTGGCTTTCCGCATGCCTTCATTCCCGGTAATCAGCTTCGGTTCTCTGCTAGGTATTATCTGGGCAGTCATGATCCAAGATATCGATTTCCTAACGGCATTCAATACTGCTTGGGCACCGTTCTCTATCTCCTCTGGCGTAGAGTTTATTGACTCGATTCTTAACCGTGGCGGCATGTCTTCAATGCTTGGTTCGGTAGCGGTAATTGTGTTTGGTTTAGGTTTTGGTGGCTTACTGGATAAAGTGGGCGTATTAGAGACGATTGCTAAGGTGTTCGAGCGCCGAGTAAATAGCGCAGGCTCTCTAGCAACAAGCACGATCGGCACGGCTTTCATGGGTAACGTGTTCGGTTCTGCGATGTACGTATCGTTAATCCTTACGCCAAAAATCTGTGCGAAGAACTACGACCGTTTGGGCTACAAACGTAAGAACCTATCTCGTAATGCTGAGTTTGGTGGCACGTTAACCTCAGGCATGGTTCCTTGGAGTGATAACGGTATCTACATGGCGAGTATTCTTGGTGTCGCAACGCTCTCTTACGCTCCGTTCATGTGGTTGAGCTTCATCTGTATCCTCGTGACTATCGTAACGTCTTACATGGGTTGGTTCGTTGATAAATGTGAACCAACAGCACCAGCGCTTGAAACTGAAGAAGCCGCTGAACTGAGCAAGCAACAAGCTTAAGCTAAGGCTTTAGTGCTTAAGCACAAAAATGTTGATGATATAAATGCCAAAAGAGCGCTCTAGAGCGCTCTTTTTTGATCTACTTAATTACTGAATTTATTTGTTGGCGGTTCGTTTACCCAACCAATAACCGATGCCTAACGGTGCAAAGAACACCACCAAGATAAACAGGATGAAGTAAATAATCACACCTTTGATTAAGTCCATCAGTTTATCAATAGCGAGTACCACCACCTCTTGAGAGACGCGATCAAGATCTTGTGTAAACAGTTCCCTTTCAGAAGTCACAATGCCTGCAATTTCAATACGCTCTTTCGCAATCATCGCGACCAGAGCTTCTCTCTCTCGTGTCACCATTTTTTCTAAGGCTACACGTTCTTCAGTGAGCATCGCCAATTTTTGATCTGTCTTATCACTTAGGTCGTTGAGCAGAGGCTGCATTTCTGTCGACATAATAGAAGCCAGTGTTTGCATGTACTCAGGGTTATTCTCAATGAAGTCCTGCATGCTTGCTGATGTTTGACGAAGGCTTTCCAGCGTCATCGATAGGTCTTCACCCGTTAGCGAGCTATTCATCGCCACCAACTCAGCTTTCCACGTCATCAATTTCGGTGTTTGGTCAGCCATTAGGCTTAAGCGGTCTGATGCATCGCCCATCGCCTCCGGCATGGTACCTAGGCTTTGAACGATTTGAGATTCGTCTTTACCAAGGTAACTTAGCCATTCACGGTAAGCGGGTGTGCTTCTGAAGGTAAGATCTTTAAAAGGATTGCTCGCGGCGAACTCTGCGACGAATGCTTTGCTCTTTTTGAAATCACTTGAGCTCAATACACCCTTTGCTAGCTTCTCAGCTTCTTGGTCAAGAGAACGAGCAGTCTCTACCGCATTATCCGTCACGAACAGATCCGCACCATCGCCTTGGCTATAAAACTGATTCATTTGGGCTGTGAAAACCCATGAGTCAATTAATGCTGACATTGGGGAGGTTTGGTACGCTGCTTGTTGTAAGCCCTGCTCAGCATGGATCTTCCAAAGCAACACATAAGATTGATGTAAGGTGTCATCAGCAGGGTAAGATTGCGCAATGAGATCGGCCGAGTCTTCTACTCGTGTAAAAAACATCTTGGCGTATTCACGCGTCATGATCCGAGCCTGTAACTCTTGCTGAGTAAGAGGCGTCGTTTGACTATCTAGCTTAACTTCCAAAAGAGAACAACCACTTAGCACAATGCTAAGCCCTAACACGATCCAATTTCGACTCGAAACTCGTGACATATAAACCTCTGACAAAGACTAAGGGCGCGGATTGTATGAGCGCTTCGTCAGAGTATTGTCAAAAAACCTGTAAAAGTTAACGTTGGGTATTTAAATAGTCATGAGCAGAATCTACAGAGGCTTTTATCGCTAGCTCTAGTTCGGCTAAATCGTGCTCGCTGATGGCTCTGGACTGCTTCATTGTCATTTCAATAGTCGCTGCAATGATCGCTAACCGAGACGCTTTGATGCTGCCAGCCACACCTTTTAAGCTGTGCACAATGCGAGCAGCAGAGGTTTCATCCTTGGTGAGCAGAGATTTGAATCTGGTATAGTCATCTGCGTGATCTTCGACAAAGACCCCTAGCAACAATTCAACAGACTCGGTATCGCCATCAAGAGTCTCTAGCATCTCTTCAATATCAATCGCTGGCTTTGAATCCGTCACACTGGCAATGTGCTTCTCTGGCTCTTGCACTTGTTCTGGTGTTCGCTGAGTTGGGGGTTGCTGAATAGAGTTTTGCTGAACCGGAACTTGTGGAATAGGTTCTTGCAAAATCGGTTCTTGTGAAATAGCTTGCGGGCTTGTCGTACAAACACTCTGCTGTGGTTGGATATCAGAATGTTGACTCGCTGGCGTAATATCTAATACTGATGGGGGATTACTTGGTGGCGTCACCGCGGAAGAAGCAATATCGCTGTGAGAAACAATATTATTGCGAGCAGCAGTATCGTTACGAGAAGACGTATTGTTACGAGAAGACGTATCTTTGTTGGAAGTAGAGAGAGCATCGTCCTGACTTGAATCGATGACTGGTTCCGGTCTGAGTTCTTGGTCTACTTCTTTCATCGATTTTTGGGACCTAACACTCCACAACACTAACGCAATCATTGCCACTAAGCTTAACCCTAGCATGATCAATAATAGGTTGTATTGACGTTCATGGAACTCAGCTTCAAGTTTAATGATCTGTTCGTTTACTGAATTCTTCTTAATTTTATCGACTAAATAATTGAGCTGAGCGTAATCACTCAGCAATGCTGAAGCATCAGCCAGTAATTGTTGGAGTGCATCTTGCTCTTCGGATTTTAATGAATAAGATTTTTCAAGTATAGAATCAAAGGCGCGATAAGTTGCTGATGAACTTTGGTTATCGGAATACATCGCTTCAAAAACGACGACACCAAATTCGTTGAGTAGCGGCTTTAACTTAGGGGAAAGTTGTGTATCTGTGCGTAACACTTTGATGTTATCGACGATATCTTGCACCTGACTTTCTATCGGAATGAATTCATCAAATTTTTCTAAAAATTGATCGGCAACGTAAAGCAGTTGGTTCACATCAGGACGAAACAAGGCGTGTTGGAAATCAGATTCTATCTGCAGTCGGATCGAATAAACCAATTGAGCATCGAGTGCTAAATCATTAATGCGAGAGACTCGCAGCGGCTCAGAGAAATAAAGCGATTGCCTCAATTCATTAACGCGAATACCGAGTTCTTCAATTTGAGCGAGCGAGTGAGAGTAAGAACGGCTTAGATTAAGGAGAGCCAGTGAAGGAAGTAGCCACAGAGCCAAGAGTGCAACCAAAAAAGTTGCGGGTCTTTTAAAGCGATTGGGCTTTGCTACTGATTGTTCCATCGATATTCCTTGTTCATGCGAACTCTAAACCATTATGTTGCTAAACATAAACAAGCGACAACAACCTGCTGTCGCATGCTACCTAATAACTTCGTACTATGACTTATTGCGAGTCAGTTGATCACGTAAGTTCGGTGGCGTCCCTTTAATGGTTAGCGTGTCTGTCTCTGGATCGTAGAAGATACGCTCACCTAAAAGCAGACTATCAAAACTAACATTCAAACCGCCACCAGCACCAACAAATTTTGTTAGTTTACGCATAGTTGCGCGGTCTGCTGGGAAGCTGTCTTCTAACTCATAACCTTGCTCACTAGTATAGTCAAAGAAGCTTGTACCATCTGTGCTTGCTGGCAATTCTCCAGAAAGTTCACGAACTTGAACTTCATCACCCGCTTTAAGCTGTTCGTTACAGTAATCCGCAACTTGTTTTTTATAGCTGATCGCTTCCTCTTTCTCTAACTTAGAGTCAGAAACAAAGTCTTCTACCGCTTGCATCAATACTTGGTTTTGCTGCTTAGCATCCAAGCCTACTTCTGCTTGAAGGAAGTCTAAGAAGAAGTCAGCGACTTTACGACCAACGCGCCCTTTAATATAAGTAAGGTAACGGTTTGACTCTTTGTCTGTGTCGTATGTTGAAAGATCAAGGCGCGCAACAATATCCATCTTCGAGATATCCAGGTAATCCGTCGCACTAATATCTAGCCCTTCGGTCACTTTCAAACTTTGGTTAGAAGGCAGTAGTCCGATGAAAAGGTAGTCTGTCGCCAGTGATTGATATTCAGCCAGTACCAAAGTGCCTTCATCAGCAAAAGGATACTTTGAAAGCTCATCTTTTAGACGTAGCGCACTTTTTTGAGAGAAATCATAAAAACTTTGTTCTCCAGCTCGAAATTCATGCAACGACTGCTGGAATTCGCTGTCGGATTTGAAAGAACCAAATCCTTTACCTGCTTTTGAATTAAAAACTCGGTGAAGTTCAGCGACTAGGTTTTCAGATGCAGTATCGTTTTCTAGAGATTCAGCACGATAGTTAACAATCAGCTCTTCCTGATCGTTCTTGCTTAGCTGGTGTAAAATTACGTTGGAAAGGTGAAGGCTCATAGCGAAAATATTACCGTTCAGGTTTCAGTTGTTGTGCATAGTAGGTTATCATAAGCCGCTTTTACTATCATTATTAGAGTCCTTATGCCGATTATATCTAAATACACAGATGATCAAGTTGAAAAAATCCTAGCTGAAGTAGGTGCTGTACTGACTAAGCACAAAGCTTCACCTGAGCTTTCATTGATGATCGCTGGAAATATCGCAACCAATGTCTTAAATCAGAACGTTGCTGCTTCACAACGCAAAGGAATTGCTGAAAAATTTGCCGAAGCTTTAATTTCTTCTCTTGAAGATAAAAAGTCTCACTAAGTTTGATTGACGGAAAAAGAATTATAAATGGTAGACAGCGCAAACTCATATAGCGATCGTGTATCTCGACTGGTAGGTTGGGGCCACTGGTTTGCATTTTTCAACATCATTGCTGCGATGTTGATTGGTACTCGTTATATTACTCAATCTGCTTGGCCGGAAACCCTATTGGGTCAATTCTATTTGGCTGCATCATGGGTTGGTCATTTTGGATTTTTGGTGTTCGCGCTCTATCTATTAGTGCTGTTCCCACTCACTTTTATTCTTCCGTCGAGGAAGTTATTACGTTTGGTTGCCGTTATCTTCGCAACCATAGGTTTAACTGTCCTACTGATTGATACCCAAACGTATCAAAATATAAACCTCCACCTGACACCTGTCGTGTGGGAGGTTTTATTCAGTGGAGAGGAGTCTGCACTCACTTCTGATTTGCAGCACCTCTTCATTGTAATGCCACTAATCTTCTTATTGCAGCTAGGTCTGTCTGAGTGGGTTTGGCGTAAGCAACGTAAACTGTCTCATAAACACATTGGCCGTCCTATTACTGCCGTCTTCTTCTTGTGTTTCATCAGCAGCCACTTGACCTACATGTGGGCTGATGCGTATTTCTACAACCCAATTACAAGCCAGAAAGCGAATTTCCCACTGTCTTATCCTATGACAGCAAAAAGCTTTATGGAAAAGCATGGTCTATTAGACCGTGAAGAGTATTTGCAGCGTTTAGAAGCGAACCAAGAGAACGTAAACTTAGTTAGCTACCCGCTAGAAAAAATTCAATACAACCGCCGCAGTGCTGATCTTAATATTCTACTTGTGAGTGTGAATAATCTTCGCGCTGATGCACTCAATAGCACTGCGATGCCAAGCAGCTATGCCTATGCACAACAATCGATCAACTTCACCAATCACTACAGTTCAAGTAACGACATGTTTGGTATTTTCGGATTGTTCTATGGCCTTCCTAGCAGCTACGCAAGCAGCATCAAAGCACAAGGTTCGAGCGCAGTACTGCTCGATGTGCTAGATCATCACAATTATACACTTGCCGCTTTTAGCGGTGATGACTTTGACGACGCCCTTTACCCGGAAGTCATCTTCCGAGGCCGTGATGCGCTCCCAGAGCAAGCAACAGATGATGACCAAAGCGCAATACAAGCTTGGTCTGAATGGGTTCAATCACCACAAGCAAAAAGCCCTTGGTTTAACTTTATTGAGCTAACAACGCTCGATAACTTCTCTAGTTACGAAACAGATGTGACGTTGACTACCGCTGAACGTTTTACTGCAGATTACCAAAAATCGACTCAAGCGGCTGATGTTCAGTTAACGAAAATCTACGCAGAGTTGGAGCGCCTAGATCTTCAAGACAACACAGTGGTTATCATTACCTCTAACCACGGTACTGAATTTAACGAGACGAAAACCAACAGTTGGGGCGCAAACTCCAATTACAGTCGTTACCAACTACAAGTGCCTCTGTTCATCAAATGGCCAGGTAAGTCAGCATCTGAATATACTCACCGTTCTAGTCACCTAGATGTGTCAGTCACGCTAATGCAAGAGCTATTAGGTGTATCTTCGAACCCTACAGATTTTAGTAGTGGACGTAGCCTGTTTGATGAGCGTAGAAGAAAATGGATTCTTGCAGGAGACTCACGTGAACTTGCTCTTGTTACTGACCAACAAACAACGGTGTTAGATAAGTTTGGTAACTACAAATTGTACGATCAGAATTACAAACGTCTGAAAGATGTAAGCCCTCGCTTGCCAGTGTTGATGCAAGGCCTTACTGAGTTACAGCGGTTCTATACCAAAAATGACTAAATGATCATCAAAAAGAAAAGGGAAGCCAATGGCTTCCCTTTTTTATTGCCGTGAATGATTAGAAAACAAGCAACAAAACAAAATTATGAAAATTAAGGGTTTACAAGACCCTCTGCCCCTTATATTATTCACGCCACTGGAGGGATGGCTGAGTGGTCGAAAGCACCGGTCTTGAAAACCGGCAACCGTTAATAGCGGTTCTAGGGTTCAAATCCCTATCCCTCCACCACATTTAAGAAAGCCGCTGAGAAATCAGCGGCTTTTTTGCATCTAGCGTAAAGTTAATCGAATCTAAGAGTCAGTTAGTCAACCAGTCAAAGTCCTTAACTATCGGAATCTGACTTAAACCTGTTTATCACGGCAACTTCAAGCCTATTACCGCTCTGTTGTATTTAAACATATAGCATAGGTAACTGACTCTTTACCTTTAAAACCTATCGAAATTCGACGTCACTGTTGCAACAAAACATCCCTGCCAATAAACATGTAGACCTACGCCACCAATGCATGACCAAGTAACTTGAAGAATTGGGGGATGTTTATTGGAATAGTGCCCTAGGTTTCTTCAGGTTCTCATTGTGAATACATAACGATAAAAAAATCCAGAGGCTTCATCGAAGTCTCTGGATTTTTAAATTTGGCTTGAGTGCAGATCTAATTAAGCGTTTTCTTGCTTAGTATCTTGCTGCTCTGCTTGTTTTTTTTGTTCAGCTTCATTTGCTTTTTCTTCGTGGTTTGAACCACCACATCCGCCACAACAGCTCATAATTATGCTCTCTTTGATTGTATTTAAGTAACTCATTAAGGTCATAATATTAAAGATGTATTTTAAATGCAACTTTAATATTAGCCAAATTGGCTGCTTGGTGTCTTGAGGTATTTAAGCCCTTGGTTTTATTAAAATTGGTAAGTACAACACAACGAAACAACTGTACGCGACAACCCACAGAGCACTCGATAAGGTGATGATAGAGACAATATTATTGGTAAAGTATCCACCAAATACTCGAACAATAAAGGCAAAAACAATGGCAATTAACGCCGCAGTCATTATTTTACCAATCGCAATAGCTCGACCTGTATGTCCTAGAGAGACGCGTGAGATCATTGATAAGATCATCACCCCCATTCCACCCACGGTTAAGGCATGAATCGCTTGTGATTGTGTGACCAATGACGAAATGATCGAAACGCCATACAAGACCAATCCTAACGAAATGGCCCAGTAGCTTAAGTGTAAAGACCACACAAGAGGAGTCTTAAAAGCGACCCATATTTTCCACCTTACCGCCCTAACCGCATTTGCCAGGCCACTGACAATAAACACGCTAGCAACGATATCTTGTGGAACTGGAAGTATCTGAAAGCTCAACACAACGGCGAAAATCGTGCTCACGATGCTCAGCTTTTCAAGCCATGGTAATGCAGGGGTTCGTGGTGTCTGTGTGCCATTCGCGGTAAACATAGGAAAGACTCGTCCACCCATAATGCACATGACTAGAGTCACCAACAGCACCATGCTTGTGCTAGCTTGTGAAATTAAGATTGGCTGCTGAAATAGAACACCATAGTGCATCGCCGCATTGGCAAAAGTCATTAGCAGCAAAATGGGAACGAACAATAGATTTCGCCAAAGTTTCACACTGACAATATTGTGAGCAAGATAAATGACAGCGACAGGCAAAAACAGTAAATCGAGCCCAGCCACCAACCAAGGGCTAAAGGCATTAGGTAGGAACATGGCTATTCTCGCACACAGCCAGATAACCAGAAGTATCATTAACCCGCGTCCGTTAATACTACGGACACCCGTCCAGTTTTGTACGGCCGTCAGTAAAAAGCCAACCACGACAGTAGCTGCAAAGCCAAATAACATTTCATGAATATGCCACCACATTGCTCCGCCATAAACATTCAGAGTTGCGCTACCATTCCAAAACGCGGCCCAACCAACTAGAGCTGCAACGCTAAAAAGTGATGCAAACAAAAAAAACGGTCGAAACGCGAGCTCAAAAAATGCCGTCATTGAAACGCCATTGTTAGGGGGTTGATTTAAATCTTTCATCATCGTAAACCTAGTGAGTAAACAAAACTTACTTAAATAACGTCAACCGCCAAAAGTTGCCCTAGTTTGTAGCTGTGCCCTTCGCCGAGGAGATCTTGCAAGCTATAAGCGTCTAAGCATTTGTAAAAACACTCTTGAGCTTCAGCAAAGATTGTTTTCAATTGGCAATTTGGTGTAATAACACAGCTATTATCTTCGCCAAAACATTCAACCAAGTTACGTTTGTCTTCTAACTCTCGAACTAACGTACCTATGTTGATCTGACTTGGATGGCAACTGAGTTTCAAACCACCATTTTTTCCTCTTGTAGCGATCAGGTGCCCTTTGAGGTTGAGTTGCTGAACGATCTTCATTAAGTGGTTTTTAGAAATACCATAACTGTTAGCAATGTCGCCGATGGTGCTAAGAGATTGGTTGTTGATCGCTAAATAGATCAGAACGCGTAGGGAATAATCAGTGTAACGTGTGATATGCATGTTGGGATATTTCACTCTATAAGATGTATTTATTATGAATCTTATGAGTAATAAAGGCAAGTTAACCTAATGAGGAGTAGTGGCTAAGCACCAAGAAGCTAAGGCTGCGATCTTAATGACGTTTCTCACATCTGTTGTATGAGATCCTATCTCCATCTTCCTTTCTCAAACGAGATCTAATCCTCTAAGTCGAAGCGATCAGAAACATTTTTCGATATATTTTCACTCTGACAATATAAAAACACACAAACTTGTTCATAAAAAAAGCAGTCAGTTAATAAGGGTATTTACAAGCGAATCACACCACTATATTATTCGCGGCACTGGAGGGATGGCTGAGTGGTCGAAAGCACCGGTCTTGAAAACCGGCAACCGTTAATAGCGGTTCTAGGGTTCAAATCCCTATCCCTCCACCACATTAAAGAAAGCCGCTGAGAAATCAGCGGCTTTTTTGTATCTGGAGATCACACAAGCTCACCACTCAACTGCTGACAGTAAATGCGGCCTTCAATAACTGCATGTGAATCGGCACCAGATCTTGATGTTCAGTTCGATATCCGCCACCGACTACACACGCCATTGGAATAGACTCTGATTTCGCTAATTCAATCATGAAACAGTCGCGTTCAAATATCCCTTTTGTCGAAACATTCAAATAACCCAGTTCATCGTCTTGATGGATGTCGATCCCCGCGTCATAAATAATGAGATCAGGTTGGTGATGCGCAATCGCCAACTTGGTGACTTGTTCAAAACAACGTAAGAACTCTTCATCTTCTGTTTCACGACTTAATGGCACATCTAAATCAGATAACGGTTTACGCGCAGGAAAATTTTTGTCGCAGTGGAATGACAAAGTAATAATCTCATCGCTCTCTTGGCAAAGTGTCGCTGTACCATCGCCATGGTGAACATCACTGTCGACGATCAGCACTTTATCTATATGCTCAAAGGTTAATGCGTGCTTGGCCGCCAAGACCAGATCATTCAACAAACAGAAGCCACTGCCAAAATCTCGGTGCGCATGATGATAGCCACCGCTGAGATGAATCGCTAAACCACTCTCGATGGCCATTTCAGCGGCCAAGCAGGTTCCACCACTTGAATAGAGTGTCCTTTCTATAAGCTGTTCACTCCACGGAAAGCCGATACGTCTCATTTTTGCTGCTGGCAAATTTCCAGAAACTAGCAAATCGACATATTCACCATCGTGTACCTGCTTTACTTGTTCTACCGAAACAGGCATTGGCTGGAACATTTCGAATGCATTACCCCATTGTGGATCGCTATCCATTAGCGCCTCAACAGCACTGTGTAACAACAGATATTTGTTGATTGGGTAACGATGACCTTCTGGTAAAGGTAACTGCGAATAGATTGGGTGGTAAATTAAAGGAATCATAATCAAGTAAATTGCGTATCTTTCTCAAAATCATAACAGTCTCAGACTTGGCGACAACCCTAATTAATAATAATAATTATCATTACCTTTAATTAGTTCCAGAGACAACAATGAAAAACGTAATACTCATCTGTGGTGTGATCTGCGGCTCGATGGCAGCAGTAATGATTTTTGTAGGAATGCTAATAGCCAGTTGGTGGAGCGTTGATTTTCTCGTGTTAAGCCATCAAACTTAACTAATTGAACTGAAAAGGAATCACCATGAGCGTTATTTTTATTACTGGAGCGAACCGCGGCATTGGCTTAAGTCTGACTCAACAATACTTGAAAGGTAATCACAAGGTGTACGCAACTTACCGTGACGCCAATTCAGCAAAAGAACTGCTCTCTCTCGCAGACCACAATAGCAACCTGACCTGCATTCAATTAGAGATCACCGATTACCAAGCGGTGAGCCACCTCAATTCGCAAATAGAGTCGATTGATATTTTGATCAACAACGCTGGCTACTATGGCCCTAAAGGTTATGGTCTGGGTAATACCGATGTCGAAGAGTGGCGCCGTGTATTCGAAGTCAACACCATTGCTCCATTGAAGCTTGTCGAGACTCTATTACCTCTTATCGAAAGTAGTGACGTCAAAAAGATCGCCTGTCTTTCATCTAGAGTGGGTAGCATGTCTGAAAACACATCAGGCGGAGGCTACATCTATCGTTCATCTAAAGCGGCTCTTAACTCAGTTGTGAAGAGTTTAAGCAACGACTTGACCGATAATGGCTTTACAGTGTTAGCGTTACATCCTGGTTGGGTACAGACGGAAATGGGCGGCCCTAATGCTCTTATTGATACAGAGACTTCGGCTCAAGGCCTTGTGACTGTAATAGAGTCATCGAATACTGAAGTGAGTGGTCACTTCTTCAATTTCGATGGTAGCGAAATAGACTGGTAGCCGTCACATGGTTCGCCGCGTGATCTCAAGCTTACTCGTACGTTCAACACTGTTGTGTCTAACAATGGTGCTCACTGGATGTTTCGATGACAGCCCACAGAACTATTTCGACGACTATCAGGCCAAAATCGCCAACGTGCAAGATGCTGACGAGATACAGGAAGACTGGGAGCTCGACAGCTTACCGAGAAAGCGAGAACTGTTTATTGAAGTTCCTTCGCTCTCTATCGGGCTTATCGACAGCTATCAACTTCGACAATGCGGATTATTCAACCTGATTGCAGAAAGAAACTCCGTACTTGGAAAAGTCGCCGACGAGTTCCGAAATTACGATTATCAAGTCGCTCTACTGGAAGGTGTTGGTCAATGTTTATCTAATAACGAATTAGATCCAGAGATCGTAGAATTACTCAAAGAAATCGAGCAGCAGAAGCTCGCACAATTTCCACTGCACCAATGGAATCTCATCTATGCCAGCGATGCAATGCAGTCTCAGATGCGTGGTAGTCAGTGGTTACACGCTGATATCGGCGATCAGGTACGACAAACCAGTGATGCCTTAGAATATATCAATCAAGCGTTAAACGTTCCGCTCGTTTCGGGAAAGACTACTGAGGTTCAAGAAGTATTAGAAAAGAGCTCTACGCTCGGTGATTTATACTACTCGCTCACGCGAGCTTCGGCCGAACTTGATACCATCACCAAACAGCTGACAACTTTTAATCACAATATCATCTGTGGTAAACAACGAGACACGACCAAGTTTCGTTATCTCAACAATGTGTTCGAGCAGCAATATATAGGCAAAGTTCAGCCGTACATAGCGCAATTAGATGGCTACTATCAGCAGTTAGCCCCGCAACTTGGTATGTTTGACGCGCAACCTGACCTACACAGTTATTACTTTCCCATCAAAGATGCGCATAACGCCTTTCGATCATCCACTCGCCGCCATGTCGACTATTGGCAACAGCTGTTTAAGCGCTGCGGACGCAAGGTCGGACGTTAATTCCAGTATCGCCAATAAACAGCGGTTTGTTCTCAGTACCTAACTTTTAGTACCTAGCTTTTAGTGCCTTTCTTAGCATACGTCCCTTTCTTGGCATAAGTTTTCTTCGCACCACCGCCTTTACGACGTTTAAAAGCCGGTCTTTCGACTTTAGGAAGATGACGCAAAGATTCAGGGACTTCACCCGTTTTTACCTTGCCCATCAAGCCGTCGATCTTGCTTTCTAATTCTTGCATGAAGGGCTGATACGCTTGGTTTCGTTCAGCCATACCTTGTAACTGATGCTCCCAGTGAGCGGTCATATCGGGAAAGGTCGAGTCCTCAGGTAAGGCATTAATCAATCCTCTTCCCGCCGGGCTACTGTGAATGCTTTTACCCTGTCGCGTTAACAGTTGTCTCTTGAACAGAGTATCGAGAATCCCCGCACGGGTTGCTTCTGTGCCGAGGCCATCAGTCTCTTTCAAGATAGCTTTGAGGTCTTTATTTGCCACAAAGCGTGCAATACCGGTCATCGCTTGTAACAAGGTCGCTTCGGTAAAGTGTTTTGGTGGCTCGGTTTTCTTATCGCCAATCACGCCTTCACGACAGGTGAGCACAGTCCCTTTATCTAGCGGTGGAACAGTGTCAGTACCATCACCTTTATCTTCGGTGTCCGTTTTGCCCATCAACACTTTCCAGCCTGGGTTGATAAGCTGACGCCCTTTCGCGATGAACACACCACCAGCGATATCAAAAACCAACTTAGCATCCGCAAAAACAGCCGGTGGGTAGAACTGCATCAGATATTGGCGGGCAATTTGCTGATAGATTTTCATCTCATTAGCAGATAGGCCATTCACCGCTGATTTCTTCGGCGTTGGGATTATCGCGTGGTGAGCATCGACCTTACTGTCGTTCCATGCTTTGGATTTAAGAGAAAGATCCGCGCCTTGCGCACCACTTTGCAGCTCTTTCGCATTATTGGCGATAGCATCGACTACCGACTCTCGTTGCGAATAATGATCTTTAGGTAGATAGCGGCTATCAGAACGTGGGTAAGTGATGAGTTTGTGTTTCTCATACAATGACTGACAAGTGTCGAGTACCTGTTGAGCGCTCATACCAAAACGCTTAGACGCATCAATCTGCAGAGCTGACAGCGAATAAGGGAGTGGTGCCGCTTGTTTGCTTTGCTTTTGCTCTGATTCCGTCACCGTTGCAGGCTGATTAGCAATTCGGTTAGCGACATTCTCAACCAGCTTTCGATTGAGTACGCGGCCTTCTTCATCTTGCCAAGGTTTACATGCTTCGCTTGGTTTCCAACGTGCTCGAATATCAAAGCTCTGGCCGTTGTTTTGATAAGGGATCAGCGCATGCAGAGTAAAATAATCTTTCGGAATGAAGTTTTCGATCTCTTCATCACGCCTTACGACCAAACCAAGTACAGGCGTTTGCACTCGCCCTACCGACAACACGCCTTGGTAACCCGCCTTTTGACCTAACAAGGTATACGCGCGAGTCATGTTCATGCCATACAGCCAATCGGCTCTAGAGCGCGCCAATGCAGAAATAGAAAGTGGAATAAAATCGCGGTTACTGCGCATTTGAGAGAGCGCACGCTTTACCGCTGGCAAGTTCAAGTCACTAATAAGTAACCTGTCCATCGACTCTTTCTTAGTCTTAGACACCTTGCAATAATCAATCACTTCATCAACCAGCAGCTGCCCTTCTCTATCCGGGTCACCCGCATGGACAATTTGGGTCGCGTCCTTCAATAGCTTTCGGATCACAGTAAGCTGTTTGCTGGAAGTCTTGCGCGGTCTCAGCTGCCATTGCTCCGGCACGATAGGAAGATCGGCTAAGTTCCACTTCTTATAACGGTCATCATAAGCGTCTGGCTCAACCTGCTCCAATAAGTGTCCAATACACCAAGTCACCACATCCCCATTGCCACATTTGATAAACCCTTGGTCTTTCTTCTGTGGATTAGGCAATGCAGCGGCGATCGCACGGCCGAGGCTTGGTTTTTCAGCAATAATAAGACGAGACATGTTTTTCCAGATGCAACAAACAATTAGGGCCACATTATCTAATGTGGCCCTAATAAATCAAGAAAAACTGGTTGTTTATACAGTTAACATTCAACAATTCGTTGTATAGCTATTTTCCTGACGACATCTATAAGAACTCGACGAACTTTGAGAAGTCACGCTCTGGCACTTTCATTGGCGTACAGCCCGGAGTACCTAGGTATAGGAAACCAACAATTTCATCGTCGCCTTCTAAGCCGAAAGCTTGGTGCACTTCAGGGTGGAACATCCATTTACCTGAACGCCAAAAACCTTGGAAGCCTTGTGCAACTGCGGCCATTTGCATTGCTTGCGCAGCACAACCCGCAGACAGGTGTTGTTCGAATGCTGGCACTTTTTCGTGCTCAGTTACCTTTGCGATGATAGTGATCACCATTGGAGCTCGAAACGGCGCTTTTTTAACTTTCTCAATGACCGCTTCTTCGCTCTCGTCAGCTTGTGCTGCACGAACCAAAATATCAGAGAGCTTCTGTAACCCTGAGCCTTGTGCGATAACAAAGCGCCATGGTGTCAATGCGCCGTGGTCTGGAGCACGTAAGCCCGCTTTAATGATATTTTCTAACGCCACACCTTCAGGTGCCGGATCAGAGAGTTTTGCGATTGAGCGCCTGTTGAGCAATAGATCCAAAGCATCCATTTGAAGTCCTTACTAATTTTTATTGTTTGTATAATTGAACTGTAGCACAGAACACAAACGATAATAAATCTCAACGGCTGTCTATTTGAAGCAATATTTGAAACGACACTAGAAACAACAAAGGCCCCTAAATCTATGACTTAGGAGCCTTATTTATCTGTCTAGTCCAAGCTTAGTTACCCGTCTAGTTCAGCTTATTGAACTTTCTGATTCAAACTTATCAAACGAGAACATTCTGTTTGTTGTTAAAGCTTAATAGCTAACTCAACACCTTGGCGAATCGCACGCACGGCATCCAGTTCACCCGCGTAATCGGCACCGCCTATCACGTGTAGTTTGCCACCAAACTCTTGCCACATGTCTTCGAATGGACGAACCGAAACTTGGCCCGCACACACGATAACGGAATCGGCATCGAGTACCTGATCTTTCTTACCAACGCTAATATGCAGACCTTGGTCGTCAATCTTGTTGTAGCTCACGCCACCAAGTAAGTTCACACCACGTTTTTCTAATGTGCGTTTATGAATCCAACCTGTAGTCTTACCCGGGCCTTTACCCACTCGACCGGCTTTACGCTGCATCACCCAAACCGTTTTATCACTGAACGAATCAGGGTAAGGATAAAGTCCACCTGGGTGCTCCATATTCTTATCAATGCCCCACTCATGCAGCCAGTCGTCCAAGCTATGAGAAGTCGGCTCTGTCAGCATAGTTGCCACATCAATACCAATACCACCGGCACCAACAATCGCGACTTTTTCTCCTACTGGTGTCTTTTCACGAATCAAGGTTTGATAGTCGACTACGTTTTCTTGATCTATCCCTTCAATATCAAGCTTTCTGGGTTCAACACCAGCAGCCATCACGACTTCATCGTACTTCAACAACATCTCAAACGTCGCTTCAGTATCCAGTTTTAAGTTCACGCCTGATGCATCT
The DNA here is from genome assembly GCF_041473955.1 of Vibrio sp. 10N.222.54.E6. Lineage (NCBI taxonomy): Bacteria > Pseudomonadati > Pseudomonadota > Gammaproteobacteria > Vibrionales > Vibrionaceae > Vibrio > Vibrio sp. 10N.222.54.E6. The sequence continues at coordinate 41,720 of NZ_JBFRTD010000023.1, forward strand.
ATTTGGTTAGCAAAGTAACGAATCGTTTCTCTGAACTCTTCTTTACCCGGAATCTGCATTGCCAATCTAAATTGTCCACCGATGCGGTCATTTTTCTCAATCAAGTCAACTGTGTGTCCACGCTGCGCTAACGTTGTCGCACAAGCTAGACCTGCGGGGCCAGCACCGACTACGGCAATAGTTTTAGTGGCTTGAGCAGGTTGCACAACAATTTCAGTTTCGTAACAAGCGCGAGGGTTAACTAAGCAGCTCGCTCTTTTACCTTTGAATACGTTATCAAGACAAGCTTGGTTACAACCGATACAGGTGTTAATGAACTGCGCTCGGTCTTGAGCGGCTTTATTAACAAAGTCAGGGTCAGCCAAGAATGGACGAGCCATTGATACCATGTCGGCCTGTCCTGAACTAAGGATACGCTCGGCCTCTTCTGGAGTATTGATGCGGTTACATGTCACCACTGGGATCGACACGTATGGTTTCACTTTTTCCGTCACCCAAGAGAAAGCACCACGTGGTACCTGAGTCGCAATCGTAGGAACACGAGCTTCGTGCCAACCGATACCAGTGTTGATAATGGTCACGCCCGCTTCTTCAAGCTTCTGAGCCAGAAGGACAACATCTTCGAATGTGCTGCCTTGCTCAACCAAATCCAGCATCGATAAACGGAAAATAATGATGAAATCTTTACCCACCGCTTCGCGAATCGATTTAACGATCTCTAGCGGGAAACGCATACGCTTCTCATAAGAACCGCCCCATTCGTCATAACGCATGTTGGTACGTTTACAGATAAATTGGTTAATCAAGTAACCTTCGGAGCCCATGATCTCTATGCCGTCATAGCCAGCAACCTGAGCTAGCTCTGCACTGTTGGCAAAAGCACCGATGGTCTTTTTAATTTGACGAGGGCTCATCTCACTCGGTGCAAACTTAGCGATTGGCGCTTTGATGCCCGAAGCACTTTGCGCGAATGGGTGCATGGCATAGCGGCCAGCATGTAGCAACTGAAGGGCAATTTTACCTCCATGCTTATGCACGGCCTCGGTAACAACTTGGTGAGCTTTAGCGTGCTTAACTTTACTGAACTCAGCACTAAATGGGGTCAATCTGCCACGTAAATTAGGAGAGAAACCACCGGTAACAATAAGGCCAACGCCTCCTTTTGCTCGCTCTTCATAAAACGCGGCAAGCTTGTGGAGGCCTTCTTTATTTTCTTCTAAACCCGTGTGCATTGATCCCATCAATACACGGTTACGTAACTGAGTAAATCCAAGATCGAGTGGTTCGAGTAAATGTGGGTACATGGCAGACATCACTTCTATTATTATATCCTTGTGGTCTGACCACAATATAACTCAATCACCAAAAGTTCAAACAACCGTTTACATTTTTGTAACACCGATCATAATGCAGGACGCATTAATCGTTCAGAAACCCTTAATTTGACTACACTTAATGAGAATATATATCGATTAACAATTCTTGGTGTAGTTTGAGCTAGGGAATTATCGTAGGATACTAAGCAGTTCATATTATTGAGATTAATAGTACTGTTGCTTGTTAAAGCCACGTGATCTCACTGCGGAGACATAATGAAAAAGATATTCAAATTTATAGGCATGATCTTTAAAGGGATTTGGAAGCTCATCACGTTTGTGCGTCTTGCGCTGGTTAACCTTTTCTTTTTACTCAGTATCGCCATCATCTACTTTGTATACTTCCACTCAGACACAACTCAACCCACTGTTCCACAGGAATCGGCTTTAGTACTTAACCTGTCTGGCCCTATCGTGGAGCAAAGTCGCTATATCAATCCGATGGATTCGGTCACGGGTTCACTGCTTGGCAAAGACCTTCCAAAAGAAAATGTCCTGTTTGATATTGTTGAAACAATTCGCTACGCCAAAGACGATGACAAGGTAACTGGTATCGTTTTAGCACTGAAAGAGTTGCCAGAAACCAATCTGACCAAGCTGCGCTACATAGCTAAAGCACTTAACGAGTTCAAAGCAACTGGCAAACCAATTTATGCGGTAGGTGACTTTTATAACCAAAGCCAATACTACCTAGCCAGCTACGCAACTAAAGTCTTCTTATCGCCTGACGGCGGCGTGCTGCTTAAAGGCTATAGTGCTTACTCGCTATTCTACAAAACTCTATTAGAGAAGCTTGACGTAAATACACATGTATTCCGCGTCGGTACTTATAAGTCTGCAATCGAACCTTTCATTCGCGACGATATGTCAGACGCAGCGAAAGAGTCAGCTTCTCGTTGGTTAGGTCAACTGTGGGGAGCATACGTTGATGACGTAAGCAACAACCGCCAGATCGATGCTAAAACCTTGAACCCAAGCATGGACTCTTTCTTAAAAGACCTTGAGTCGGTTGATGGCGATATCGCAAAACTGGCAGAGAAGCTTGGTTTAGTTGACGAACTGGCAACTCGCCAACAAGTTCGTCTAGAGCTCGCAGACGTCTTCGGCAGTGACGGTCAAGACAGCTATAACGCGTTGGGGTACTACGAGTACCGTACAACCATGCTTCCTGACCTAACAAGTGAATCGCACGATGTCGCTGTAATTGTTGCTAGCGGCGCAATTATGGATGGCAAACAGCCACGTGGCACCGTTGGTGGTGATACCACGGCCGCACTACTTCGCCAAGCGCGCAACGACGACAAAGTAAAAGCGGTTGTACTTCGTGTAGACAGCCCAGGTGGTAGCGCGTTTGCTTCAGAAGTTATCCGCAATGAAATAGAAGCGATCAAGCAAGCAGGTAAACCTGTTGTGGTTTCTATGTCTAGCCTTGCCGCTTCGGGTGGTTATTGGATCTCGATGGGCGCAGACAAGATTTTGGCTCAACCAACCACACTAACAGGCTCGATCGGTATCTTCAGTGTTATCACGACCTTTGAGAAAGGCTTGAACGATATCGGCGTTTACACCGATGGCGTTGGTACGTCGCCTTTCTCTGGCCTTGGTATTACAACAGGGCTTAGCGACGGCGCGAAAGATGCGTTCCAAATGGGCATTGAAAACGGTTACCGCCGATTCATCAGCCTAGTTGGAGAAAACCGTGGCATGGAAGTCGATACTGTAGACAAGATTGCTCAAGGCCGAGTATGGACAGGCCAAGATGCAATCGAGAAAGGTCTAGTCGATGAAATTGGTGATTTTGATGATGCGATTACAGCTGCGGCTTCACTTGCAGAGCTTGAAACCTACAATATCTACTGGGTAGAAGAGCCTCTTTCAGCCACTGAACTATTTATTCAAGAATTTATGAACCAAGTTCAGGTGTCGATAGGCCTTGATATTCAGTCAATGATTCCAAGCAGTTTACAGCCTATTACTCAACAGTTAGCCCAAGATAGCCAACTGTTAGGTAACTTTAACGACCCACAAGGCCGATATGCTTTTTGCTTAAACTGCCAAGTTCAATAAGATAAGCTCAACGCTTTGTTATCAAGAGGCGCCTCTGTGTGAGGCGCCTCTTTTTATTGCATGATAATTCGCTATAATCGCCCCCCTGTTCCCTATATCACACTAAGTATTAATCGCCATGGAAAGAAAACACATCTATATCGCGTATACCGGCGGCACAATTGGCATGCAGAAGTCTTTGGACCACGGCTATGTCCCAGTCGCAGGTTTTATGGATAAGCAGCTAGCAGGCATGCCTGAATTCCATCGCCCAGAAATGCCTGAGTACACCATTCATGAATACTCTCCATTAATGGACTCTTCAGATATGACGCCACTTGATTGGCAGACTATCGCTGATGATATTCGCGCGAACTACGATAAGTACGATGGTTTCGTTATCCTGCACGGTACAGACACTATGGCTTACACCGCCTCTGCTCTGTCTTTCATGCTGGAAAACCTCGGCAAACCTGTGATTGTTACGGGCTCTCAGATCCCATTAGCAGAATTACGTTCAGACGGACAAGCAAACCTGCTTAATGCTCTGCACATTGCAGCGAACTATCCGATCAACGAAGTGACACTGTTCTTCAACAACAAGTTGATGCGCGGTAACCGCAGTACAAAATCACACGCTGATGGCTTCAATGCGTTTACCTCTCCAAACCTAACTCCATTGCTAGAAGCGGGTATCAATATCCAGATCAGCAATAACGTTAAGGTAAACGAACAACCTGAAGGTGCTTTCAAGGTTCATAACATTACTCCGCAACCCATCGGTGTAATTACAATGTACCCAGGAATCTCGCATGAGGTGATTCGCAACACGCTACTACAGCCTGTAAATGCAATGATTCTGCTTACTTTTGGTGTTGGTAACGCACCGCAAAATCAAGAACTACTTCAACACTTAAAAGATGCCTCAGAGCGAGGTGTGATTGTGGTGAACCTAACTCAGTGTTTGGCAGGTAAAGTCAACATGGGTGGTTACGCGACGGGTTGTGCACTAGCAGAATCGGGCGTTATCAGTGGTTACGATATGACACCAGAAGCATCACTGGCGAAATTACATTATCTATTGAGCCAAGATTTAAGCTACGAAGAAGTGAAGGCTCAAATGCAACAAGTGTTACGCGGTGAGATGAGCTTATAAGCCTATCCTGCGATTCGTTTAGCCGAGGGCTTACCTTTAATCAAGCCCTCACGTAAACCTGAACTAAATCGTATTATTGTTTATAAATAAACAGCTTAACAGTCAAAAAGGGGTGGCACAGTGCCACCCCTTTGTTGTAATTTAAGCCTAATGATTAGGATTAACTCTAACAATATCTTCTTGGTCGGACTTAAACTGCTTCTTTAGTTCAGACTTTGATTTAAAGCTAATTTCTCCGCCGGCTGCAATTGTCATATGTTGAGCTTCAGAGTTATGTTTCGATTGATACAACATAACCGCCTGCATACACGAGTCGCGCTGCTCTTTAGAGAGCGCCGTTCCTTCTGGCCATTTCCCCGTTTCAACTGCATAGTTTAAACGTTCGTAGACCTCGGGGGTCATTGCGCTAAGAAGTTGTTCTGCATCCATGGTAAGGCCTTAGTTTTAACAATTTTCACCAGAAAATAACCCGTATCAGAATTGAGTCAAGAACCTGACTGAAAATAAGTGTATTTGATCACAAGTGAAGGAATATGAAAATTATGAAATGGTTGGTACTAAGCCTATTGCCTTTCACTCTGGTTGGGTGTTTTGACGGGAACAAAAATACCGCTCAATTGTGCGAAAGCAACCCGTGGCTTCAGTGTGAAAAGTTAAATATGAACGACGGACAGTGCCGTGTCGCACGTACCGACCTCGTCTGGCATCGATTTGAAGCAAAAGAAAACCCCAGCGATACCAATAAGATTAAAGAATTCGAATTAGTCTCTGCTTACAAAAAGTGTCTAGAGCTTGCTGCACAGATCGAAACGATTGATCAATCCAAACTTCAAGAACGTCGCTTCATCTCCTTAATGAATAGTATCGAAGAGTCTGAACGTATTGTTAACGAACTCTCGCGATCAAATACCCCGGAAACGCTTTATTTTATGTGGTCACAAACTGGGGATACCAACGCAAGACGCAGTTTCCTGCAATTAGAAGGGACAGAAGCATTAAACACAGCAGAGATGCAATATGCGCTAGCCACTTTTTATACTACCCGTGACCATGAAAAAACGCTTAAGCTACTCAATAATGCGTTAACGCTTTCTAATGGTTCGAAGGTCAACACCGAGATCTTCAAATCGATGGCGAGTATCAACCACAGCCTTGGGCATATGGAAAAAGCGTACGTCTGGGCAATGGTTGCCAAGAACTTTGATGTGCCTATTGCTTCGGAAGCAGAACTTACCGTGTTGTACCGTTTCGATGAGTCAACATACGAACAACTAAATGAAGACGCGGACAATATAGTCGACGCTATTGAAGATGAGGTTTACAGCCCTTCGATTGTCCCTCGTTACTGATCGCACTGTTCTCGTTTTCTAGTCCAAACGTTCTATTCACGAGCTTTCAAAAAAACAGCTACCATGATGGTAGCTGTTTTCGTTTGTGCTAGAAATAACTCTGAAATACTGAGCTACTGGGCAGTTCAGTACCACTCAATCAACAAATACGCCTGTAAGGATTAGACAATTGTGACAAGTTATTTGGTAGTTTCGTCATTTTTGTTGAAAATTAACGACACAGAATTAACACAGAACCGTTCACCGGTTGTCTTCGGACCATCAGGAAAAACGTGACCTAAATGGCTATCACAAGCGGTACAACGGATCTCTACACGCTTCATTCCGTGACTTAGATCTTCTATATAGCGTACTGCTTCATCATTCACTGGGGCATCAAAGCTTGGCCAACCGCACCCTGAATCATATTTGTTATCCGACAGAAACAAAGGGCTTTCACAGCATGTGCAGCTATAGACACCCGTCTTATGGTTGTGCAGTAACTTACCGCTATATGGGGCTTCGGTACCACGTTGACGACACACAGAAAATTCATCGTCCGTTAGGCGTTCACGCCAGTATTCATCAGGCTTTATCATATTTCCTCCCTTTTGAATCACGTTAATATCTCTCCACATTATCAGTTATTATATTTACTTTTTTCTATAAAGGCTTGCATATGAGTCGTTTTGTAGCACATACTTTCTCACCAGGAAACATTGTACATATACACTCATAAGTGAATCATCATTTAGAGGTATTTTACCCAACTGGAAGGGTACAGAGCCACTCGCAATGGTCAATTTTCAACCACTTACACCCAATTGTTAAGAAAAGCGTCGCTTTTTTTTGACATTAAACAAGTTAAGTCGGATTATCTATTGCAGATGTATACTGGATTCTGTAATTTTACTACCAGTTATCTTTAATCAGAAATTAAGTTGTGGAGCAACTACAATGACTATCAAAGTAGGTATTAACGGTTTTGGCCGTATCGGCCGTTTCGTATTCCGCGCAGCTCAAGAGCGTGCAGACATCGAAGTAGTAGGTATTAACGATCTAATCGACGTAGAGTACATGGCATACATGCTTAAGTACGACTCAACTCACGGCCGTTTCAACGGTACTGTTGAAGTTGAAGGCGGTAACCTAATCGTTAACGGTAAAACTGTACGTGTTACAGCTGAGCGTAACCCAGAAGACCTTAAGTGGGATGCTATCGAAGTAGACGTAGTTGCTGAAGCAACTGGTCTTTTCCTAACTGACGAGACTGCACGTAAGCACATCACTGCTGGCGCTAAGAAAGTAGTTCTTACTGGTCCTTCTAAAGATGCAACTCCAATGTTCGTAATGGGCGTTAACCAAGCATCTTACGCTGGTCAAGACATCGTTTCTAACGCTTCTTGTACTACTAACTGTCTTGCACCTATCGCTAAAGTACTTAACGATAAGTGGGGCATTGAGTCTGGTCTTATGACTACAGTTCACGCTACTACAGCAACTCAAAAAACTGTAGATGGCCCTTCTGCTAAAGACTGGCGCGGTGGCCGTGGTGCTTCTCAAAACATCATCCCATCTTCAACTGGTGCTGCTAAAGCTGTAGGCGTTGTTCTTCCAGAACTAAACGGCCTTCTAACTGGTATGGCTTTCCGTGTACCAACTGCTAACGTATCTGTAGTTGACCTAACTGTTAACCTAAAAGAAGCTGCATCTTACGAAGAAATTTGTGCTGCAATGAAAGAAGCTTCTGAAGGCGAAATGGCTGGCGTTCTTGGTTACACTGAAGACCAAGTAGTATCACAAGATTTCATCGGTGAAGTTCAAACTTCAGTATTCGATGCTAAAGCTGGTGTTGCTCTAACTGACAAATTCGTTAAAGTTGTATCTTGGTACGACAACGAAATCGGTTACTCAAACAAAGTTCTTGACCTAATCGCTCACATCTCTAAGTAATTTCTTTTTAGAAATAGCTTTAGATAAGCATTAGCGAAGACTGTTTTGAGCAGACTTTGAAAAAGGCGACCTTAGTGTCGCCTTTTTAATACCCGCTATCTTTTAAACCGCGTCTGTCTAAGCTCATCAAGATAGCCCACACGTAAAATTCAATTCTAATACTGACTCTGCTTGTTACTCATGAAAAATCAAGCATCACTCTAGTCAGCATTTGAATTCAATTTCCTTAGAAGGATCATGTAATGGATTTATCTACTCTACCTGCACTGTCGGTACTTTCTGACAACGTCACTATCGTTGAGCACGAAGGTGTAAAACTAGTTCGTGTTATCCACGATAAAGCAAACGCAGCGATTTCGTTGTTTGGTGGTCATGTCGTGTCATTCCAACCGCAAGGTCAAGAAGACCTAATTTGGATGAGCCAACAAGCTAAATTCGATGGCAAAACGGCTCTGCGTGGTGGTATTCCAGTATGTTGGCCTTGGTTTGGTCGCATTGCAGCCCCAGCACATGGTTTTGCACGTTCAAGCGAATGGCAATTGGTTGAGCACCGTGAAAGCGAAGCTGGCGTGATTGTTAGCTTAGGTCTGAAGCCAAGCGAAGAGACGCTAGCAGTATGGCCTCATCAGTTTGATGCACGTTTGAATGTTGAGATCGGCGAGCAGCTAAAAGTAACGCTGGACGTGAAGAACACTGATTCTCAGCCATGGACTTTCTCTGGTGCACTGCACACTTACCTAAACGTTGGCGATATTCACAACACAACCACAACGGGTATGGGTGCTGAGTACATTGATAGCCTACAAGGTGGCAAGATCTGCCAAGGTGGTGCTGAACTGGTACTGACTGACACGATTGACCGCGTTTACACGCAACCAGAAACGCAAATCTTTGTTGCTGACAAAAAGCTGGATCGCACACTAACGGTTGAAAACCACGGTCATAACTCTGCGGTACTTTGGAACCCGTGGGCGGAAGGGGCTGCAAGTATGGGCGACATGCAAGACGACGGTTATCTAACCATGATGTGTGTCGAGTCAACACTGCACGCACCAAGCCTAGAAGCAGGCAAAACGTTACAGCCTGGCGAAAGCCACCAGCTGATTACAGTGATTGCTTCGAAATAAACTTAAAGCTACGCCAATTAGATACGAAAATGCAGCCCATGAGCTGCATTTTTATTGCCCCTAACCCTCTCTATCTCTATCTCTATC
>NZ_JBFRTD010000023.1:51575-172169 GCF_041473955.1 Vibrio sp. 10N.222.54.E6
ATCTCTATCTCTATCTCTATTCCCATGACCAGTTTGTAAGTTAACGCAGACAAAATTTATCTACTCTGATTCAAATACATTCCAAATTACATTTCATATCTCATACGCCACAATTTATAAATATAACTATCAATTCATTAATTCTTATCAATTACTGCCTATGAATAAGTTCTTATGATAGGAGGCTCAATAACAAACTTATCTAAAACCACTTAACAACACCTCAATGAAGACAGGATAATGAATTCATGTTCGAGAAATACAAAAATCAAAGTGTTGGCTTCCAACTTAAGTTGGTCATTTTGCTGTGCTTACTTATCGCCTTTGGCTCTATCGCAACGCTCGTGTATCGCAATGCCTCACAAGTATTATTAGACAACACGTTAAGGGAACACCAATCCAAAGTAGAAGCGATGGCCAAAACCATATCTGGCCAATTCGATGCCTACCTGCATACCGCCAAAGTTTTAGAATCCACCTTTCGTAACGGTTACCTAGCAGGTGTTTATGTTGAGAATTACGACGTTGAGTTCAACGGTCATTCCATTCCTAACCTGACTCAATATGGTGAGAGCCTAATCAACGACACTAAACTCGTTGATAGCTTTACTCGCGACACCGGCGCTGTAGCAACCCTATTTGCCCCATTTGGCGATGACTTTATTCGCGTGTCTACTTCTCTTAAAAAACCGTCAGGGGAACGTGTTGTTGCCACAACGTTAGGCAAGGATCATCCTGGCTATAACAAACTCAAAAATGGCGAAGCTTATTACGCGCAAGTGAAGCTCTTCGGCCAACGCTACATTACCTACTACGCGCCTTTAACGAATGCACAAGGCAAAGTTAACGGTGTCTCTTTCATTGGTCTACCCGTAGAAGAGGCGACACAAAACCTGTTCGAGTCATTGCGTTCTGTCTCATGGGGCGATACTGGCTATACCATCATCGTTGACAATGAAGAAGAGCATCAAGGCCAGTACTTACTGCACCCTACTAATGCTGGAGGTGATAAATCTATTGTGGATGTTGCCGACTACGACGGTAACAAACCTTTCTATCAGCTCTTTGAGCAGCCATCCGGCTTGATTCTCTACCCTTTTGAGTATCAAGGAACAGTGGGCGAAAAATACCTCGTCTATACCGAAGTCCCGGGGTGGAATTGGAAACTACTTGGCGGCACATTTATTAATGAAGTCACTAAAGGCAGTGACGAACTGCTGAAACTTATCGCGATAATCGCGACCTTGATTGCCGCCGCTACCATCGTCGTGTTAACGCTCGTATTGAACCGTACGTTGACGCCGTTAACGACTTTAAACGAATACATGATGCGCTTAGGAAAAGGCGAAGTCAGCTTACATATTCCAAACAACGGCAAACAGACTAAGAATGAAATCAGCAACCTAAATACCGGCGTTGCGAATATGGCTGCTCAATTGAATACACTCGTTGGAGAAATTCGTACGACCAGTGATCAAGTACAAAACAGCTCTAGCAGTGTGTCACAGGATGCTAGCCACAATCTGAGCCAATCTGACCGCCAGCAAGCACAGGTTGAGCAAGTCGTTACCGCTATTGAAGAGATGGCTACCTCGGCAGAATCTGTAGCGCAGCAAGTGAATAGCATTGCTGAAAATGTTCGCCTAGCCAATGAAGACAGCCAGAAAGGTTTAGAAGTCGTTGAAGGTGTGTGTATTGATGTTGCCCAGCTAAATGATCAATTAGACAAATCAGCATCGGCCATCGAGCAAGTGAGTTCTGATAGCGAAAGCATTCAAACCGTCACCAAAATGATTGATGACATCGCAGAACAAACCAACTTACTTGCGTTGAACGCTGCAATAGAAGCAGCGCGAGCGGGTGATCAGGGGCGTGGTTTTGCCGTGGTCGCTGACGAAGTAAGAACATTGGCTCATCGTACACAAACGTCAGTACAAGACGTAGTGAGCATCATCGAGAAGTTAAAATCTTCAACTAACAATGCCGTGAACCTGATGACACAAAGCCAATCAAATGCCAACCAAGTACTTGATAAAGCGCAAGAAGCAGGCACAGCCCTAGAGTCGATTGCCTCTCAAGTTGAATCTATTGCTTCTCAAGCTGAAACCATTGCTGCGACATCAGAAGAGCAAGCTCAGGTTTCTCAAGAAATAGCAGCGAACGCGCATGCGATCAGCGATTTGAACCAGCAAAGCCGTGAAACCAGCGCTAAGACCTCTCACAGTGCTGATGAACTTCAAAAACAAGCTGAGTCGTTAAAGAACCAAGTTAACTTCTTTAGCTAAAAGCCGAGTTCACTGTTTCTATCAGTGACTTGCTCATAACCAATAGAGCCAACCATACGTTGGCTCTATCTCTTCACTGACAGCCTCTGTATCTTCACTAATTGCCGTAAACCAAGACAGCTGCGTTTATTCTAGCGCCCCACAATGCTTCCTGTTAAAATTTTGGACTTGAAATTTCTACCTCGAGTTCGCAATGACTTACCAATGCCCTTTGTGTCACCAACCTTTATCTCAAAACGATCGTACGTTTAAGTGTGAAAAGAACCATCAGTTCGACCTAGCGAAAGAAGGCTATGTCAATTTGATGCCAGCACACCACAAACGCTCAAAAGATCCAGGTGACAACAAAGAAATGATGCAGGCTCGTCGCCGCTTCCTTGAAGGCAACCACTACGATCCAATGCGTCAAGCCGTTGTTGGTTTATGCGCTAGCTATCTGCCAGCAACCGCCCCTAGCCTATTAGATATCGGTTGTGGTGAAGGTTATTACACCAATGAAATTGCGGTAAACCTTCAAGAAAAGAATGGTGCGACTTTTGGCCTAGACATTTCTAAGATTGCTATCAAATACGCAGCTAAACGCTACCCTGCTGTCGACTTCTCAGTCGCTTCGAGCCATCGCCTGCCCTTTGCGGAAAACAGCTTAGACGGCATTCTACGCATTTATGCGCCTTGCAAGGCTGAAGAACTGCAGCGCACCATCAAAGACAATGGCGTGGTGATCACCGTGACCCCTGCTAGCCGACACCTGTATCAGCTGCGTGATGCAATTTATGATGGTGTTCGCTTGCACGACGAAGATCCAGAAATGATTGAAGGTTTTACTCTTGAGCACCAAGAGCAACTAAACTATATGATGGAACTATCGGGGTCAGACGCATTCGACCTGCTACAGATGACGCCGTTTGCTTGGAAAGCGAGTGAAGAGTTTAAACAACAACTCATTGATGCTGAGCAATTCAACTGTGAAGCGGACTTTATGCTGCGAGTGTACCGCAAACAAATTTAATTGATATTGATTATCGTTTGCATTGAAATATCATCTTGCCTCCTTTAGTATGCGTGTTCTTCAAGGAGGCATTTCATGCAACGTATTATTCTTATCGGATTAGCTACCCTGCTCACAGCTTGTGCTAATCAACCTTCAAATAGCACTTCTCAACAAGTGGCTAACACGCAAACGGAAAACGTTTCCACATTCTATGACTACCAGTTTGCTTCTCCACAAGGCGAAACGCTTTCTCTCGATGCATTACCTAAACAGCTGATTGACGCTGATGTGGTTCTTATTGGCGAATGGCACACTCACTCGGCAATCCATCGCTTCCAAACCGATTTCTTAAAAGCACGTCGCAACGCCACATCAAACATCGCGCTTTCAATGGAACAATTCACTCGAGAACATCAAGACACATTAAACCAATATCTCAATGATGAAATTGGCGAACAAATTCTTATGCCTCAAGCGGCTGCTTGGCCAAACTACGAAAGTGATTATCGTGCACTGGTTGAGTTCGCTAAAACCAACAACGTCGATATCATTGCGGCAAACGCACCAAAACCCTTTGTACAGTGTATCGGCCGTAAAGGATTATCCTATCTAGATCAGCTAACGACGGAACAACGTCAATGGATTGCTTCAGAAGTGGATACTGGCGATAGCCCTTATAAAGAAAAGTTCATGGCTTCGATGCATCACGGAACACCAGAGCAAACAGAAAAACAGTTTGCGGCTCAAGTCACATGGGACGAAACCATGGCAGAGTCGATTGTTGATTACCTCGCATCAAACCCAGATCAGCAAGTGATTCATGTTGCTGGCAAGTTCCATACAGAAGATGGTTTAGGCACAGCTGCATCGATTCTGCGTCGCAATCCCGATCTAAAAATTGCGATTATCAGCCCAGTTAAGGAAATCGCTTCAGATAGCAGTGACTACCAGCTCAAAGTGCTTTCTCCACCCGCTCGCTTTGTTAAAAAAGAGAACAGAATGAAGGCATACAAACACCTATCTAAGCGCGGCGCTAGCCTAGAGTGCGACTAAACCATTCTTATCCATTCTTATCCATTCTTATAAGAGAACGAAACGATGGGCTAATTCTAGATAACTAGCCCATCGACAGAGCTTCATTGGCTCCTATCATCCACTCTAACTCTATATAACATTCAAATTCCTTATCGGCACAAGATTTGCTTAATAACTAGACGGTTTGACCAAGCAGACGAAAAAACAATGTGCGAATAAAAAAACATCACCACGGTGATTAAATGCACAAGTTTTTCACACCTCTGCCGATACTATATTTAAGGATAGGTAAGGAGAGCGATATGACACCAGTAGGAACGAGTAATACTCAGCTGTATTCACCTGCGAAAATGAACGCACAGAATAAAAGCACCGAGGCTGAAAAGCCTGCTCCACTCAAGGTGGAACAAAATACCGTTAAGCTTTCCGATGAAGGAAAAGCGCTATTATCTGCTCTTAAACAAATCGATAAAGAATCCAAAAAATTCGAAGCGGAAAATGCAACCGTTACAGATAAAGTTGAATCGTTCGCTCACGGCGCATTAGGCATGGACCACCCAGACAAGGTTGAAGAAGAGGATGATGGCTCATATTCAGCGGGGCAATTCTTGTCCGCGGCACTTACCGTAGGTGGCATCCTTATCGCTTTAGTCTAACTTTTTGCTTTAACCTAATTTCGCTTTAGCCTAACTTTACAGCTCTGCTTCTCTATTCTTTCATTACCTACCTTTTATTGAATAGAAGCAATTTGTCGTCACGACAACAGACCTGATTTGGTCTAAAAAACGAGTTCATTCCATAATTCCGCTCTCATTTTAATGGAATAATACTCGTGAAAAACACTTTTGAGCTTATTGATAAGCCTACCTTCTTTGGTGCTATTGCACTCCTACTCACGATAGTTTTCCCGCTCATTTTGTTCCCAGCACAGGGCGCAGACTGGATTGCGGTTGCGAAAACATTCATGACGGATCAACTTGGATTTCTATATCTTGCTCTAGGCCTAGCTGCTTGTGCCTTCATGGTTTACGTTGTGTTCAGTGATATGGGACAAATTAAACTGGGTGAAGCTGATGAAGAACCTGAGTTCAAAACTGCATCATGGGCAGCAATGCTTTTCTGTGGTGGTATCGGCGCAAGTATCTTGTACTGGGGCTGTATTGAGTGGGCTTACTACTACCAATCACCGCCTTTCCAACTAGAACCCGGAAGTGAAGAAGCGGTTCGTTGGGCGGCAACTTATGGTTTGTTTCACTGGGGACCAATCGCTTGGTCTATCTACTTGATCCCAGCGATTCCTATCGCTTACTTCTTTTATGTGCGTAAACAGCCTGTTCTAAAGATCTCTAGTGCGTTAATGCCTGTTCTTGGTGAACACCGCAGTAAAGGCGTACCTGGAAAAATCGTCGATATCCTATTCATTTTCGGTCTACTGGGTGGCGCCGCGACAACACTAGGTTTAGCAGCACCTCTCATCACTGAAGGCTTAAATCACCTATTCGGTCTACCTAAAAACAACCTTACGCAAGCAATGGTGCTTTTAGTTTGTACGGCAATTTTTGCTTACTCTTCTTATGCTGGCTTGGAAAAAGGCATCAAGATCCTGAGTAACATCAATTTCTGGGGTGCAATGGGTTTACTGACTTTCGTTCTGATCGCCGGTCCAACAATCTTCATGCTAGAAACAGGTTTAGACTCTATTGGTCGTCTACTGTCTAACTTCTTCGTGATGGCAACGTGGGCTGAACCATTTGGTGGTTACGGTACCTTTGAGAACACGCACTTCCCACAAGACTGGACCATTTTCTACTGGGCGTGGTGGCTAGTATTTGCACCAAGTATGGGCCTGTTTGTTGCGCGAATCTCTCGCGGAAGAACCATCAAACAAATGGTGTCAGGTTCAATTTTCTTTGGCTCTCTAGGTTGTTTCTTGTTCTTCATGATCCTAGGTAACTATGGCCTATCACTACAACTTTCTGGTGAACTGGATGTAGTAGCGATTTTGAATGCAGAAGGCGCTACCAAAGCTATCTTCTCGATGCTTGCGCAACTGCCAATGAGTACACTAGTTATCGCGGTATTTACGCTGCTGTGTATTATTTTCACTGCAACGACATTTGACTCAATCTCATACATCCTAGCGTCTGTTGTGCAAAACAACGTGACCGAAGAGCCAATGCGTTGGAACCGTATGTTCTGGGCATTCACACTGTCGTTCTTGCCAACGATTCTGATGTTCTTGGGTGGTCTAAGTACGCTACAAACGGCAGCAATAGTTGGTGGCTTACCGCTACTGGTGATCTCTGTGATGCTGATGATTTCAGCGGTTCGTGCAACTAGCCTCGACCTACGCCATCAAGACGCGTACATCGAGCCAACGATCAATATCGAAGAACTACCAGATATGGACCCTTGGTCTGCAGAAGGTATGGCACTGGCTCAATTTGAGAAAGAAAGAGATGCAGCACAAGAAGCTGCAGAACTTGAGCGTATTGCTTACACAGAACTTGCCGCAGTGAAGAAAGAAATTCGCGCTTATGTGCTAGAACAAGATTCACAAATGGAAACTCACGAGTTACCAGAGAACCTACAACAAGCACTTGAGCAGGCCGAGAGTAATCTTAGTGCCGCACAAGCGAAAAAAATCGAGTTATCTGAGCAAGCTCAGAATGCTCGTATCACGTTCAACCAGGTGGTTGCAGACTTACCGCTTGCTTGACATTAGCCATGACACAGTCCATTGATTTGGACCCTCCTAAATACGACAAAGGCTCACAGAAATGTGAGCCTTTTTTTATGCTTTTCAAAAAATTGGAGTTATTGCTCAATTTCACATTGATGAAATAAATATGAAACGACTTTGACACAAATCGATGTTCTAATCATCCCGCTTATATAAAAAGGGATAACCAATGAAGCACATTATAAAACCAATCATTGCCGCAGTGGCAACCTCAACACTTTCATTCAACGTACTTTCAGCAGAAATCAAAAACGTCATTCTGATGATTGGCGATGGAATGGGACCTCAACAAGTTGGCCTGTTAGAAACCTACGCAAACCAAGCACCAAACTCGATCTATAAAGGGAACAAAACCGCCCTTTATCAACTTGCTCAAGAAGGGGTTATTGGTTCATCCCTGACTCACCCAGAAGATGCAATTGTGGTCGATTCTGCTTGTTCAGCCACCATGCTTGCAACCGGTATCTACAGTGGCTCAGAAGTGATTGGCATTGATTCTCAGGGCAATCATGTTGAGACGGTTCTTGAGAAAGCTAAAAAGGCAGGTAAAGCAACAGGACTCGTGTCCGATACGCGCTTAACTCACGCCACGCCTGCTGCATTTGCTGCTCACCAACCTCACCGTTCGCTAGAAAACCAAATTGCTAACGACATGCTAGAAACTGGTGTTGATGTAATGCTTTCGGGAGGGCTACGTCATTGGATCCCTAAATCGACCAACGACAAAGGTGAAACCTATAAGCAACTTGAAAAACTGACTCAAGGTGATGTTTACCTAAAATCAAAACGTAAAGACGACCGTAACCTTCTTGCAGAGGCAGAGAAAGACGGCTACCAACTGGCATTTAACCGCAGCATGCTAGAAGATGCTAAAAGCGATAAGCTACTTGGCCTGTTCGCCTACTCAGGCATGGATGACGGCATCGCTTACAGCAACAAGAAAGAGAGTGGCGAACGTACTCAACCAAGTTTGAAAGAGATGACACAAAAAGCCCTCAACATCTTATCCAAAGATGAAGACGGCTTTTTCCTAATGGTCGAGGGTGGCCAAATCGACTGGGCGGGACACAGTAACGATGCCGGCACTATGCTGCATGAACTGCTCAAGTTTGATGAAGCGATCCAAACTGTGTATGAATGGGCAAAAAATCGTGAAGACACGATCGTGATTGTGACCGCAGACCACGAAACAGGATCTTTTGGATTCAGCTACTCTTCTAACGACCTACCAAAACCACAAAAACGTTCTGGTGAAGCCTTCGCCGACCGCGACTATGCACCTAACTTCAACTTTGGCGCATTCGATATTCTTGATGGTTTATATAATCAAAAGCAAAGCTACTACGGCATGATCAGCGAATTTCAGAAGTTGGATAAAGCGCAGCAAACACCTGAAAAACTGGCTGAGATCGTCAACAAGAATAGTGAGTTCCCTATTACAGCTGAACAAGCGAAAAACGTATTAGCGAGTAAGCCGAACCCATACCGATTGGCTCAACACAAATACTTATCGGCAGAAGAAGTGCCTGCTATCAACGATTTCGATGCATTCTTCCCTTATAACGACCGCGGAAACTTGCTTGCTCGTGAACAGGCAACAAGTCAAAACATCGTTTGGGGTACAGGTACACATACTCACACACCAGTGAACGTGTTTGCTTGGGGCCCAGCAGAGAAAATACTGCCCGTTTCAAAAATCATGCACCACTCAGAACTGGGTGAGTACATTAAACAACAAGTAAACTAGCCTGAATCTTTTTTACTCGTTTTACTTAGCGCCCTACGGGGCGTTTTTTGTTTTAAGCCTTTAAGTTAAGTAATTAAGTAATTAAGTAAATTTAGGCGACGCCAAATAGCAAAACAGCCGCTCAAGAGCAGCTGTTTTTAGAATAACTAGCGATTTGGGTGATTCAAGATGTGGTCTTATAGAGCAATTCAAATAAAGTACATTAAAAACAGAAAGATACATTAAATAAAAAGTTAACATGGCGATAAAGTGGCGACAGTGTTCAATATGTAAGACTAACGAGTAATTGCACTCAAACGGCCAATTGTTTAAATTTTTCTAAATCTTGTACCGACTTATTAAGTATATAGTTTAATTCAAACAACATACTGATGTTCAGCTTCATATCATCTTTAATTTCTGTAATCTCAAAGAGTTGCCTTTCCTCATTAGGATTATTCTTAAAGTAGTCATTGATCCGTGACTGGCTATCTCGGTAATTTAAAAAAGGTTCGTGCATAGACATCAGTATCTCATTTATATCTAACTGCTCTAGTACATTAATCGCAGACTCATCCTTGCTCTTTCTTGATATCAAACGAAGTGAGTTTAAGGATTGTTTATAGTCCTTCTGAAATGGAATTGTCGCTTTATGCAATACACCGATTAGCCCGATTCCCGTAACAGACTCATCATGTATGGCTTGCTCTAAAGCTGCATTTATATCAAGTAATACACTCTCCAGTTGCAAAACATGCTCATATTATTTTCCATGGTAAAACTCATTCTTCCATTCCTTTGTAGACCTATACGAGATGTATGCTGCTCCAGCCGCTCCCATCCCTCCTAAGATGGAGCCCATTGAAGCAAGGGCGCTTACTGCTGATTCAGATACTTGTATATGAAAGCCAAAAATTAGTCCAACCAGAACTAGACACAACGCACAGATAAGTACCATCTAACTACCCCATTTAACTAAAACCAACAAATTCTGTAGTTTACACCTCTTAATGAGCAGACAAAATCCGCGTTTTTGTAGCCCCACTGTCTCCAACTTTATAATAAAGCCTTTCAGTTCTTCCATTGAAACAAATTGAAAAAATGTTTTTGCCTTAAAAACGCCTGCAAGCCTTATGCTACCTAGCTTAACGAGGCATGAATTTGATCCTTCAAAATCACCCCTAGATCATTAAAACAATGACAAAAAATAGAATAGCCTATACCTTTCAATAAGTTAACACAAAGACGCCTAATCTTTAATGATCGTTTTTTTTCAATTTACTGAAAAAAACTGAAATAATTGAAATTTTATATTGGGCAATTTATGCCATTTCTAACAACTTTAATCTATCCCGAACCCCATATAGCAAAAGGCTTCGCACCCCGTCAGTAAGGCGCTCTAAGCCCTAGTTTTTCATAACTCAAAAACTGTAAAAAAAACTGATCGAAAAACGCGCAGGCGGGTGAGGAGAGTGCGGATTTTGTCATCCGGTCTAGGTGTTTCGTCGCTCTGTGGTTGCTGTTTTCCCTGTAATGGCGTTGTTCTCATTTTGCATTGATACAGGCATAAAAAAACGCAGCCGTTTGGCTGCGTTGTTTGTGAATGATTATCTGGGTTAACTGGTTTGTGTGATTGGATCGAGTCGCCCTTTCAACTCGGAACTCTCCGTACCATGCCCTCGAATTGCGCTCGCTTGAACTGGAGCTCTCGTTGTCGCAGGGCCAGCCGCGACTCCCTTGTGCGTATGCGTAGCTAATGTCTCGGCCAACTCTTTCACTACCTGCATGAGTTCAGACAAAAGAATCAAGACATTCTCTTGCTTAGAGCCTACCCATGTTTTGGGCGACTGCAACCATTGATGTTCAGCGGCAAAGCTCCTACGCACTTTTCCTATAGCCTCTACCAATTCGCCAGCAGTAGCCGTTTGTATATTACCCAAACTCCCCAACACAATATCATCACCAGCAAGTAGATTAATCGCACCCAATGCTTCTATGAGTTTTTTACCAATCACCTCTTCAACGCTGTGTTCATCGACAACTAGATGATGCTGTCCAAACTCACCACGATAACGTTCAACCTGGTCTATCTTTTCGAACGCTCTTTGTTTTTGTGTCTGGTCAGTTTGCTGACTTATGTTGCCCGCAGCATCGATTCTATTGCTAACTTCTTCACGTTGCTGCTGCAATTGCTCACCTGGCTCTATCGACGGCAACGCATAATCACGACCATAAACACCACGAACGATAGGTCTATCGTTTCGACCATACGCGAAAGCAATTTCGACTAACGTTCCCTCAAGTGGATAGGCTAACAAACCTGATTCATGTCCACTCATGTGAACAGGCAAAGGGATCGAACGATAGACAGGTACATTACTGTCTGGGTTTAAGTCTTCATCAAGCACCTGAACATCAACCGCAAACCTTGGCCGGAATGGGTCAGCGACTTGCCCTACTGTTACCTTGTCTCTCACCGCTTCAACTCGACCAAATTTTGGCAAATGAAAACCGGCGGCCAACTCTGGAAAGTTTTGCAGTGCTTCGCGTTTCTTTGGTGGAACTTCGGATTGTTCATTTTTCCAATAAGCGGTCATTTCATCTTCAATCAAATCCACTCGATTAACTCGCTTATCGTTCATGACCCTACCCGGCCTAAGCATTGGAAACGGTACAAAAGTGACACTGTTACCACTTTGGCGACTGGTAAACTCTTCCGGCATTGGCATCGGTTTGTTATAAAAATGACTATCTTGATACGACCCGAAATAAATCCTCTGATCAGCATCTTGAAACCAAACACAGTCGAGAATAGAAAACGCTTTGGCTACTTGTTCTAAACATTGATAGCCCGTTCCTTGGCAAACAAAGTTCGGGATAGTCGTTTTGATGTAATCAACCTCTGGCAGGTTGAACTCAAGCCCGGTTAACTCAGCAAGAACACCGATCACATCCTCTGCCGTTGGATGCTCTAGGCTAACGGCCCAGCGCTTAGACAAAATACCAACCAATTCTTTTGCCGTAATTTTATGGTAGCCATTTGCTGCGGGTTGCACTTTGTCGATATACCCCTCAAACCAAGGGGCGGTTTTGCTTTCGTATCCGATATCAAAACGCACTAATTCAAACAGCTCTGGCTTCTCTTTGGCTTCAATTTCGAAGATCGCAACACTGCCTAGTGATAACTTTAAACTCACCATGTTACTCACCAGTTTTACTTCTTCACCACTGATAAACAAACGTTTCTCTAACTTCATTGAGTTGCTTCCTCTGCGTTATTCAGAGCCTGTTTAAGTCTTGTATTTTCTCGCTGTTCAGGTTTACTTTGTTCTTTAGCGCGTTGCTCTTTTTGCTCTCCCACACTGTTGTGTTCCCGCAGCTCAAAGGAAACATTCCAGGCCTGCAGTGTTTCATGCTCTCTTGCGTTGATACGACCAGTAAATTTCACATTGCGAATTTTAAGCGCCAACGCAATGTCGTTACCGATTCGATAAACTCTTCGCGTGTTGGTTTCATCTTTACTCGAAGCAAACGAATACAACTGAGTCAGCGTTTCTGCACGCGTAAAAGGAACACGACCACTAAAGGTCAATTTTTTGCCTTTATCGCCTTGCTCTGCCGTATCGGTTCCCGATGATTGACCGCTCATGTCTTGGTCTTTTAGCTCCATCGACATTTCAACTTTCATTGAATCCAAGTTAACCGGCACACCATCAAGAGCTAACATAGCAACTCCTCAAAAAAGGTCATGGGTTCATGACTAAGCAATAAGCTCACCACTGTGAATTGATGATGGTTTGGCGTATCCGCTTTGTTAAGCTGTGTTGCAATACTTTCTGCACTCCCAGTAGCGGAGAAAACATAAACATTTCCTTTTAAGTTTTTCAGCGCATTTATCTGGGTTTTAATATCACCCAACTTATTGGCTCGCTTAGCCGCAAGTGACTGTAATTTCCCAATTACATGACTTTCATCATCTGCTAAAGATTCTATTGTCGCAATTTGTGCCCCTTGCCAATGCAAAGCGTCATACAATGGTTTGGGGTTGAGTCTTGCCAAAGGTTTAAAACGAAGCTGGGTGATTGCAGCAGGTTGATAAAGTTTGTCGGTTTCATTGGTCACCTGTGCCTGAGCTTGCCTAGCCACCTGAGCCCAATCAGACAGAGGGAACACAGAAACAAGATCACTTAACTGGCTAGCAAACTGGGCTAACTGCGAAGCTGTCACCATAAACGCCACACAATGAAGATTGCCAGTTGGTCGGTGCTTATCTGCATGGTCACGAAGTTTGCCAGATAACACTTTAACTGCAGACTGTGGATTTAAGTAACTACCTGAGTCCAACTTAGTCCCCACTTGAAACTGGTAAGGCGTCGCAGTTAATACGGTTCCAGTTTTCAACAGAGAATCAAGTTCATCGCGTAGCCTAAGCAAAGCACTCGCTTCTTCGCTTAAAGAGTGACGCCCATAACGAATGTCACTCTCAAGGCTGGTCAATCGGCTAACCGCATCATTCATCGTGGCACCGATTTGGTTTATCACCTGCTCAGACTCGGTTTGAATTGATTGCGAGCAGCTAGGCCAGCTGAGCGGGGATTGTTTCCACATAGTGCTTCTCCCTTCGAAAAGCGCTTACTCTGGGCGTATTGGCTTTTTATCTGCCATGTGTAAGTCACCGGAATCAGAGTGAGAAACAAAGTCTCGACATAAAATAGCGTACTGATTTATTTCATCCAAAGTGGCTACCGCTCGCTTGAGGTCTCCCGTTTGGTGGTAGGCTCTCTGAATGTCACACCAATTTAACTCATCGATAGCCCATTGTTGTGCCTCTGCTAACTCATCTCTTTGCTCGGCCATTTCAAGCGCGTCTGATTCAGATATAGGTGTTAACCCTTTCTTAGCTAATTCGGGGGAGTCATACGCTCGAATAATCCCCTTTTTATCAACAAAGTAATTCATAACAGTTTCCTCAACGGAGTTCTGACCAAGTATACAAACGATATAAAGAACTATTGGCCATTAACCAATACTCAGAGCCTGGTGGGATAATCACGTCGATGATGTAACCTCTATTGCCTGGATAATAAATACCAATGGAAAAATTCTCATCATCAACATAAAATTTTGCTGCTTCACCTGTTTGAGTCAAAGACCTAAAACTAATATGCACTTGAATCGGAAAGTTATTGGTGTTGGTGTATCGAACATTGAAAACGCGCGTGGTGAGCGTTCGGCGATGACACCATGTTTGTCCTGAACTAAAACCAGACTTGAAATTGCTTAGAGCCTTTTGAGTAATGACGAGCTCAGAGCTTGTTCCATTGGGGCTATCGGTGAAGAACTTTTTTATTCCTCGCCAAAATTGCGGTATTTTTATGTGTTTATTAACCATTGATTCGCTGTCAATGTCTTCATCTGTAGCGGCATTACTCTTTGGCTCAGCCAGTGCCAAACCACCTTTAACCCGCCAATCAACCACTGAACCATCAGCATTTATTCCGGCCAATTTTGCGACGTAGTGCTGCTCACCATTCTCATCGACATAATCGGTTAGCTCGGTTCTAGAAACTAAAATAGTAACTTTGTTTTCCCAGACTGACAGCGCTGTCCCTTGACGAACTACATCGACATATAAGCCATTTGGTTTAGTCGTGATGGTTTGCAGCACTTCCCCATTCAACACCCCTCGTAAACCACCAACATAAACAACACCAGAATTCACTTTGTATTTATTCGGATCAGCTTGTTGGGTAACGTCAACCCCCACAATAAAAGCAGTGTGTCCATAATTATCGAAACAAACCAAACGATGCTCTTCTTCCATCCCTTTCAATCGTGCGTGATAGTCAATCTGCCACGTTGAAGCATCAATTGTAATTCCGGCAATTTGAGCGGCTCCGTCATAGGCTTGTACCAATGACTTAGTGCTCACCATGCCATGTTCCTTGGTCTCATTCGCTTTATGCACCACCATTCCACAAGAGTTCGGGGCATTCTTATCACGTAAATAAATCGAGTTGAAAGTAAACCTTGAAACCGTACCAGGGATCACAACTGAATACGCCAGTGCATTGTTACCCAGTTTGCCCACTTGCTCGATGTCTTGTTGGTAAACCCAGAGCGAAGCATCCGGCAAACCATTTTCACGGTCAATTGGTTGGCTTGGATCTAACCTCGGAATGTACGCAAAAATCATTTCATTCATGTCTGGTGCCTCACCAGCACTCATTTGATTTTGCAAATAACGCTCGAATTCGAGTGGGATTGCCGTTTGGCTCATTGGGTACCTCCTCGATACCAAAAAGGTCGCAACCTAAAAATTGGCAATAAATACTTGTTGTCGATGTTCAACTGGCTGTGGCTTCACGTTCATGTCAACGGCTTGCTGAGTCCCGGCTAGAAACAGACTGAAGTTATGCGCCAGTTCACCACTAGCAATGGTTAAAATTGCTGGGTACGTCACTTCAAAACGGTAACGTCGACATGTCCGCCCGTATTGTTCTATTAGTGTTTGAGCTAACTTGTTGTTATTGGCAATATCATCATCTGTTAACTCGATGGTGCACACGTCCCACTGTGCTTCCTGCTCACGCTCTTTAAACGTGACTATACCAATACCCAGCCTTTCAAAAATTCGCTTAAAACCTGCAACACTCCCCGCGTCTTTAGCATTCACTGCTGCGTATTTCACTCGCTTACGAAACAATGAAAGCGGTTCACCCTCAAAGCGTTTAATGTCTCGATCCCAAGCCATTAACTCCAAAGTCTTTTCACTGCATGTCAGGGCATCCATTTGGCGAAGCGGAAACAACAACCAACTCCAAACCATTTGAAAAAATACGAACACCCCTTTCGATAAAAAGTGTGGCTCTTTGATTTCCTCCGAGGTGGTACTTCCATCTTGCCACCAAGGGATGACCACTCCTGGTAACTTTGGGGGGGATTGTTTTTGATCGTAATATTGATGTTCAGACATGAGTTATCCCCTTACCGTTAGCGTTTTCAAACGAGGTTGTTCCAAGCCACTGATGATGTCTTCTTGCACCTTTCCGCCTACGGTGAACTTAACCGATTCGACCTCCGTCATATTGGTGTGGATTTCGGTACCAAGTAGAGAAAGACTGAAACGGCTTTCTGGTTTAGAGCGAGTCATCTCTGGATAAGCGGCCGTTTCGCGAAATGCCGCCCTAATACGACCTTCGACTTCTAATAACTCGTTCACTTGCGCTTGCTCGTCTAGGCTCTCCACTAAAATAACCTCGGCGAGCACATCATGCTCAGCATCTGGAATGGCCTTACAAGTCAGTACATCACCGTGACCGTGATGCCCTTTAGTCATAATGTGGTCATTTAACTCATCAATGACTGATTGAGGGGTTTCACCGACTTCCATTAAAATCAAAGCTTCTGCCGTTCCTGGCGTGACTTCACCTGTATTTTTGAAATAGATATTATCGCTACGAACCCCAGCGACACTTGAAATAATCGAGCGGTAAACGTCATCAATGTGCCACTCGCCTGAACTAGTGAAAGCATTCTGAATACGCAGTGCCAACTCTTCATTACTTTCAGTGTTTGCACCCAGTTGGGTGATCCAATCAGGCTCATTAACCGCATCAACAATCCCTGGGATCTGTTCTGGAATAATATTGAAGTAACCTGCTGGCAAATTAAAATCAGAGCCAGCTTCCAATGCTTCAACGAGCACTTTCCCCGTCAGCTGACCTGAATCAATCACGGTTTCAGCCAGCACACGAACTTTATACACCACTCCACTAATCGGCAAAGTTTGAACTACTGCGCCAGCTTCGACCGTCACAGCATCAGCAGCGTTCACCTTGGTTAAGGTGATATTGCCTTGTGTTTTCTCTGCCCCTTTCGGAACAATGTCGTATTCCCAAGCTTTCAACTCTAAGGCCCAACGCTCTGCCGTCGCCACAAAGATATTCGGCATCACGTGTTTAGCAAGTAGCGTTCTAATTAACCAGACACACGGTGTTATTATTGCAGCACGAACCCATCGCCAGAACGGTGACATTTCAGAGTCATTAGATACCTTACAGCCAGCCCCAGCCACTTCTTGTTTTAACTTGGCCTCGAATTCCTCTTCGGTCACCGGCACACCCGACTCACTTAAGATATCGATAAAGTCTGCGCTTGGTCGTTTACTCATATTGTCACCTCAAACTCACCATATTCATAAGCCGTCGCGGTTAAGATCATTTCACCCGTTTCCCGTTCTGTTGCGGTTGCGGTACCTGGAACGACTCGTACATCACCCTCAGCTAGCTGCTCAATCTGTACCATCACATCAGCTCGCAAAGCCGGGTTTCGTTCAGCAACCAATTGACGAGCCAAACCGGCTTCCATAATGGTGTGCTTAATGTCTTGAGCAATACTGTACAAATTACTGCATTCGGTTGGCTGTTGGCCTGCGTCCATCTCCCACCCTCCGTCAATCACTTTTATGTCTCTATACTTCTTATCATCCGGCATTGAGTTCATCCCACTCTGCTAACTGATCTGGAGTGACCCCGTTTGGCGCGGTGATGTAAACGTCACCGTAAGAGTTCACATTGCTCCCTTGTGGTTTGTGGTTAGTCGTCACATTTTGAACCATACTTGGCGGTAGCGTTGGCAGAGCACCCGGTTGTTTGTATTCGGCAATGCTTTCACCGTTAGCTACTGTTGGCATGGTTGGCGCTTCAAACGTCATGGGTTCAATTGATTTAGGGGCATTTCGCTCAGCTTGAACCGCGGCACTGATTTCTGGCGTCTCCACCTTACTACCCAACTCAATGTCCACACCAGGGAGCATATTAAGCAAATCAACAATACCCTCAATCGCTCCTGCAATAACATCAAACCAAGCCGTGTCTTTGAATGCTGCGGTTAAGTCATCCCACCAATAGATTGCAGCAGCCACACCACCAATTAGCAGTGCCATACCAGCCACGACCCATGTGACTGGGTTAGCCCATAAAGCGGCATTAAATAACCAGGCTGCTGCAGCGCTAGCTATCGTACTAATGCGGAACAACTTCATGATGCTATTTAAACCTGTCATGGTGACGGCCCAACCTGCCGACATCATTTGTCCAATACCCATCGCAAGCGATAATGTTGCTACCACACCACCAAGGGATAAACCCGCAATCGAGACATAGCCCAAAATTTCAGCAAGCCATGGGAATTCGTCTGTCCAGCCCACAAGCACCATCATGCCGTCAGCCATCAAACCAACAACAGTATTGATAGACGGAAGCACAGCACCAAATACAGCAGCACGGACGGCAAACCATACAGACTCCAATCGCTTCCATTGGTCAGTCATAGTGCTCGCCATTTCTTCGGCTTTTGACATGCCTTGAACTTTACCTAGGTGTTCAATACTGACGGCTAACCCATCAGTATCAGCCATGAGCAGCTTGATCATGCTTACGGCTTCTTCTGAACCAAATGCTTTTTTCAAGTCGGCCGCTTCTACCACACTCAAGGTGTCACCATATTGGCCTTTCAATTTATCGAGAATATCCAGCATAGGCAGCATCTGACCTTGGCTGTCAGTAAAAGATACATTGAGTTTGTCTTGAGCATTGGCGACCCCAGCTAGGAACGCTTTATATTTAGTCCCCGCTTCACTGCCGCTCATTGTGGCTTGCAACGTACCTAATATTGCCATTTGTTCCGACATCGCAATTCCTGCCGATGTAGCATTAGCCCCCACACTAGTGAAAGCGCTACTCATTTCACTACCCGTGGTTTTGAACCTTTGCACCGCACTGGCGGTCATGCCTGCTATCTGGTCCACCCATTCACTTTTACCCATTCCTATGGCTTGATTTTTAAATATTCCATACATGGTGCCCATGTAATTAGTAATAGTAGCGGTGTCAGCTTTAGTCGCGGCAGCAAGCACACCCGACGCTTTGGTAAACTGAGAAAGCTCCTCACCGTTTAACCCCGCAATAGCGGACTGAATATCATAAGACGCACCAACAAACTCCGTCGCTGACTTACCGTACTTGGCAGAAAAGTCGAGAGCGGTCGCTTGCAATTGCTTTAATGCATCCTCAGCAACCCCAAGTGATTTCACCTCACCTAGTTTTCTGTCCATTTCAATGGCAGGCATCAATGCATTCTGGATAGCAAAGCCAGCCGCGACCAAACCCGCACCACCTGTCGCCATGTTTTGCATGCCTTGCTTGCCTACTTCCATGGAAGATTGCATTTCTTTGGTAATGCCTTGCAGTGGTTTGGTTACTTGGTCAACCAAAGCCACGTGCATTAAAAGCTTTTCCATACTCATGCGTAATGTTGCCTCTACCTACTAAACAATCGGCTAATTGCGCTCATTACTGCTCTTTCTTCACGTTCGAACTGGTGTTGATCCAACCAGATAGCGCGACTTAAACTTTGTTCGTCATCAGGCTCACTGGGTAAAAAGTGACGACGCAGGGCAAAGGCTTGTTCAAGTGGGCTCTCTTCAATCCTCTTTGCCCTGTCGGTTATTTTTTTAGTGTGATTTCAATGCCACCTTTAGAGGCATTACTCACGGTGGCATACAGCTCAATGGTTAGGCCGGGAACACTATCCAGCAACTCGGTCAATGCCGCTTTCTGTTCCGGTTTAACCGTACGAGTTAAATACGTATATGCAGGCGCCACCTTATTGTTTGGCATCATGTCATTGGTGTAGTTGTTCGCGTCTTGCACCGTTGGGGTAAATTCGAAGTCCGTGTCACCGATAGTGACTTCTACAGGTTTTGAGGAAAAAACAGGTTTAGTCATTGTCATCTCTCTTGGTTTTTTCGTGCTTAGCACGCCATTGCAAATAATCTTCAGCTTGCTGAGCACATTGACTCAACGCCGCTTTTAATTTGGGTACATCTTCACTGGCGGTGATTAATGGGCTAGTGCCTCGAATTTCCGGTTTATGACAAGACACGATCAGCCCCGCAGGCGGTAACTTCACCACCACTTGAGTCGCAACCCACTCAGTACGGTTCGCGCAACCGGTCAACAACATCACTAGGCCAAGACCTTTGATAACACTCTTCATCAACAAGTTGGCGTCGCAGCGTTTCAATGTCTTCATTGAGCTTTCCTTCTCTCGTGCTGTGTAACCTTGCTCTCTCTACCAGTAAATGATTCGCCTCGCTGTTTTCTTGGGTTAGGGTTTCAATGGTTGCTTGGCTGATCTGATTGGTTGATAAAGCGCTTTCTAAACGCGTCTTTAAAGCCGCTAACTCAGACTGACTCACTTTCAACATCAACCACATGGCCCCCATGGCAATCCCCACAACGACAATCAGTAGCCACTTCCCCCATTTAATGCTTTTAAATGGCAAGGCAGCGATCACGTTCTTTTTCCCTGCGGTCAATTAAACCTTTCAACTTCACGCCTCCGCCATATACCCATCTAGGTAACTCATGGCACGCTTTGATAAAGTCACCCCGTTTAATAAAACGGTAAATCTGTGTTTCACTGCCATCCCGGTTTCGCATAAATCGAGTGCACCCGGTATTAAAGCTAAAAGAGGTGAAGGCATCGAACTGACCTGGTGACATCTGTTTGCCAGAAGCGACTTCTGCCCGACTGATACACTGTTCAGCTTGTTGTAGGTTCTTCACCCAATCTGTGGCGATTTGCTCTAACGACACCACTTGGTCTTTCACATCATGAGTATTACCAATACCATTCGTTGCTAACCCTGCCGGACAGGTGTAAAGGCCTTGGCGGCACCCTTCCGCATTGCCGATGATCTCCAGTCCAATGGCGCTCGTTCTTAATGCCCCCATTTGTTCACCTGCGATCGTCACATTGCCAATCGGCAACTCTGAGCGATGCAATGCCATTCCCCCAGTCACTAGCCCGATCACTGCCGCGACAGAGCAAATAATGCGTTTCGTCATTTTCACTTGGTGTCACACCTTTTTTCGCTCGCGATACGTTGCATCGCTCGTTTATGCCAGTAATTCAACCCGAGAGCTGCCAGACCAATGACCAACGATAAGATGAAGTACCACTCTTCAAATGTCAGATTACTTAATGTCATGCCGATTAATGACATTAAGTAAGCAATTCCACTGGTTATTTTGTCGTACCAGTCTTTCATTTCGTTACTCCCGCTCTACTTGGCAAGGTTTGTAATACCGACACCCTGCTCTCGCCAATCAACGCACTTTTGAACCCTTTCTTGTTGGCTCGTCTGCACTGACCGTTTAAGTTGACTGACCACCGCCATTTCGGTGAATTTGGTTTCGTTACTACTTGCATGATCAACAAAATCCGGCATTCGCTCTCTCACTAGACTTAAAGCAGACCACGTGTATCGTCTGAACTTAGGTACGAAATACCATTGATGCGGACAAAGTGCGGGCTCGTCACAAACCCTTTCAGTTTGCGCTTGGTTTTATCACTACTATTAGGATCAACACTCAGCAGATCAGAGAGTTGAAGCTTCACACCGAACAACTCCACTTTGTCTTCATCCTCTCCCGTATTCGCATAAAACATGCAATCGTGAGGTTGAACGCCACGCCAGCTTCCCGCTTCACGCGCTTTCTGCTGCAGCTTTCGGAAATTGTTCAAGTCCAACTCATATTCCACGTCACAACTCACCGCACCGTGAGTAAAACCGGTTGGAATACCTCGCTCTTTATCAACGGCTGATTCATCATTGATGGTTGCCGTTGCCGATTCCACATGAACCAAAACACCCAGAATATTTACGTCGAAGCTTCGACCGGTATAACGAGAATTCATTGATTACTCTCCTAGTCGTTGATTAAGCATGATGCCGATTGTGATTTTTACCGGACATTCATAAGGTGTCACCGCCAGCAGAATTTCTACTTCTTCACTGTTCATCCAAGTAATGGTGATGTCTTCATCTTGTGGCGGTTTGATTTCGCCAGGGAACTCGTAATCACCAATTTTCTTCACAACCGCCATTTCACGCAGATCTTGGGTAAAATAGAGTTTTGCACTTGCTTCACTGCCTGGTGTTGAATTCAATTCACGGTCCGCAATTCGAGCAATGGCACGAGCACGAACTTTACGCGCCGCTTTCATCGCAACACGAATGTGGCGAATATCTTGGAAGTCGCCCCCCGGCACATCCAATGTGCGGCCCGTTGTCCAATACTGCCCCGGATAATCTGGGTACCACATCGGCACAGCAATTCGAGACGCTTCCAAAGCCTTAAGGGTTGCTAACTCCAAAGGCTTGCCGTCTTTATCTTTTGCCAGTTCTAGGCTCCCTAGAACACTGCCTGTTTTGACTCGCGCGGGGGAATCCGCGATAGATACTTCTTGGTTTGCCAGCCGCCCTGCATAGATACCGACTGTTGAGTTATCTTTATGAACTTGAGGAACAACAGTGACGTACTCACTGGCGATGCTTGTTGGTATGGCCACTGTTGCCGCAAGCCATTGCGCCCAACTTTCCCCTGTTATCGGATCATTATTGATACTCGGTAACGTGCAAATCATGAAGACTTCACGACCTAACTTGGCTTTTAGGTCAGTACGGAAAGCGACTACCTCTTCAAGAATCGATGTACCGGTCTCCGTTTTATCCAACACAACCGCTTCAAAACTTGACGTTTCATTGGCTTTAAGTACGGCGGCTTGCCAACTGTCAGCAAGGTCTAAAACCATCACACCTGCCGTCCAATTCTGCTTCCCATTCAATTGGGCTGCTTTCAATGTGATCATGTGTGCAGGATCGATGTTATCAAACGTGCTGTCTGCAAAATCCGTGGTGTTGTCCACCATGATCAAGTTGCGCTCAATGCCCGAAACAGTGCCAAACACAACAAACAGAAAATGAAATTCAACGCCCGGGATTGGTCCGCGCATCATGTTTAGAATATTAATAATGACGGTAGGCCATGCCATGAGTATTTATCCTCTTCTTAGGTGTTTAGGTTGAACCTTCCAACCGTAGTCAATGCCTTGAAAAGCTCTTGTCCATGCCTTTCTTAAGCTTTGCCTTGTCGCTCCTAGGAACTTACGAGGAGGGACAACAATCTCCCAACTGCTTTTTATCCGAACCAGTCCTAGCTCCCTTAGTTTCTTAAATGCTCCTTTAACTTCGTACTGAGTTAGGTTTTGAGTCATCCATTTAATGGTTGGGACTCGCTTGGAACCTCTTTTCGCTTTCGGGTTAATTCGCCTTGCATACACTTCATAACCAATATTTCGTAACGCTTTCGCCTGTCCCTTTGTACACATTTCAGTGTCACTGAGCTGCGTTTCACGCCCAGTTGGCGTGTTATCTTTGTTTGCTTTACGTCTGTGCCCTTGCTGATGAAAATTGGCAACATAAGCACCGTGGATGCGATAGCTCCCTTTCCCCACTGAAACTTTCGCTGCATCTTTGTTGCCCGAGACATAAATCAGCTTCTTAAACCCTGTAAGCATTTTTTTGCTCTTGCCTTTACGCTTATTTCTCCGAGCTTTCCACGCTTTCCCATCTGGGCTTTGCTGTTTGGTAATGTTGCGTTTCGATATTTTCTGAACTTCTTTGGCGACTCTTCGTAATAACCGCTCTCGCTTGGTTGCCGGCATAGCCAGAGCTTTTAGAATTTCATCTGTTCTGAGCACACCTTTTTCATCCCACTGAACTTTAATCATCGTTTCAGATCCAAAGTGAATCGTTCAGCAATCCAAACTTCATACTCTGCTAAGTTGTATTGTTTACCATGCCAATGAATCACCCCTTCTTCCTCTTCGACTATCGTGACAGGCTCTATAAACTGAATATCTATCTCTACGTTGGCTGTCTTGTCACTTTCGGGCTCAACTTTGAATCTAGGATCTTCCAATTCATAGGTTTCACGATATGGGTCATGACTTTGTAACCAAGCCATAACTGAGGCCATGACAATAGCTGGCTCAAACTCCCTAAAAGGAAAACGTTCTATCGAGATAACCGCTTCGTATTCCATCATCCCCAAATCGACGCCCAACCCTTGGTGCTTTGGAGTGAGTTGCAGTTCAGCTCCATCCATCCACGACTCAAGCAGCGAATGACAATTTTTAGGGATGACTGTCAATAAGTGAGCTGTTAACGTTTGGAGTAAATACCCCATTTCACTTTGACCTTTTGGCTCAAAACTCATATAAGCTCCACACCCACTCGACCTTTGCCTTTCATCGCTCGAACATGCTGCTGGCTTTCTGCTAGCAAACTCTCTTTGGTGTCAGACTCTTTTTCAGCGACTCGATCACCGGCTTCTTTGGTTTGCTGGGTGGCGAACTCAGGTAACAAGTCGGCTTTGGCTCTCGCATAAACCGCCTTTTCATACAGAATGACTAATAAGTTTTTCTCTCCAATGCTTGGTTGCCCTGTCACACTGGAAGCTTTAGCAAACCCGCTTTTTTGGTATTGTTCTTTGGTCGTGTTTAATTCAATGTTTAGTTGTGCAATTGCAGCAGCGACAGCGTATGCAATCGCTTCTTTGTCCATATGAGCTGGTACCCCACGACGTTTCTCAAAATCACCGGCATTAATATCCGGCCAAAAACCATCATTGATGATTTTGGTATCTTGATAGTCTGCTCCTGATGAACCATTAAACATTGCATCCCCTTGATATAAGTGAGCCTCTAGCCACTGGGTCGATAGGTCACGATGAACTAAAAGCTATCGCACCCTCGCCAGTCGAGGCTCGGCGGCATAGGAGTCTTTAAAGATTCGAACCTTCTTTAATGGCACGAATACGTTGCTCGATTTGACCGATTTTGGTTTTCACCCCCACTTTCTCGTACTTATCGTGAGCGTGTTGCAGTAATACCAACGCTTTTTCTAATGTTTCTAAGTCCCCGATAGCCGTGGGCTGCGGTTGTCCCTGTTCATTTAGAATTAAGTGCAAGCCTGCAAATCGGTACCACTTGGATTGAACTTTTTCATGCAATCGCCATTCTTTAGCGACCTTTTCAAACACCTGTCCGAAATAGGGTTCAATCGAATGACCACGGGCCGATTCTTTCTCTGCCCACTCAAGAACGGCATCAGCGCAAACTGTCGGCCAGTCACGACGAAAGTTTTCTGGTGTCGGCAAGTCCATCTCTATGGCTTTCATGCACCAATCAATAGCGGTATCCATCTCGTTAACATCGAATAACCAAATCACCATATTGGTAAAGATTGGGTTTTCGAAGACTTCACCTTTTTCCAAATACGCTTCCACGTAAGGTTTGTACTTCGGTACTAAAACCTCTCGTTTATGCTTCACTCTGTCTTCGATGGCATTGAGCTGTTTTAGGCACTTGCGATCGTCTTCAAAACCGAGCAGCTTGATGTGCAGGCTTTCGGTATCTGCACCGGAAATCAATTCCGATGCAGACTGGTTAGCATGCTTTTCAAGAAGTTGTCGGCGCTGTCTTGCTAACGGGCTCACCATATCTCACCCCTTAAACTGTTGAATCAGAGTCAACGACAGTGACTGATTCGATAGCCGCAAACTTTTTCAAATTACCCACAGCGTAACCTTCCATACGGATATGGTTTTGCTTAAAACGAAGCTCATCTTCATCGTTTTTCTGTTTACGCCATTGCGTCCCCTCTTGCGTTAAAATTTGCAAGTTCTTGGTATTGGTCACCCATAGCTGATCAGCAGGAAAGAATGGTGGTGTATAGGCCTTTTTACCCGCGATAGTCTTAGCCAGGCTCTGTGCCGCCTTGTGCTCCGTTGGTTTATCTGCAGATTCAAGCAAACGATGCTGCTCAGCCGCCACCAAGTCAGAACCCACCAACACGACAAGATCTGGATCTTGGCGATGCTCTGGAGCAATGGTGGTATTGATTAGGTCTTGAGCTAAGGAATCCAAATTCTTGTAGGAGTCCTCAGCAGCTCCGGTAGGATCTAACAGGGCCGACGGAAGAACTTGACTTGATTTTTTCTCTTTAACTATTGTTAACCAACCTTTGTTCACATCTTGGCCAAGAGGATTAGCTACTGGGTTAGTTTTGACCGCAATAGAGGTACCGTTAAAACCAATTCGCAGCATGTCTAACGCAAAACGACGAGAAATCGCGTTTTTCATCATGACCAACCATTGGCCTTTCGAACCGGAATTAGCCCATTGGGTCATGGTTTCCCAAAGGATATGTGCGCCAGAATCTGTTTTGGTTAGTTCGTAAGTATTGCCACTTTGTCCCACTTCAACGCTAAAACGTCCAGTGTCGGAGCGACCCGTCGACAAGCCATCATCACCAACATCGATCACTTGACCTTTGATTTGCTGAACAGGTAACAATGAAACCATGCCTAGAAACGCATTCGACTGCATGATCGCTTGGCGTAACTTAGTTTCCATTGGAGGCGTTAAGTTAAAAGACTGCGTCCCTTGTGGAGCATTCGCGGCTTCTAATGTTGCCGCACAAAACTCTTGTAGGTATTTAGTCGATATTGCGTTAAGCATTAAATAATCTCCTCAGATGAGAACTTCTCACTCGCACCCGATGGATCCGGCTCTTGATTAGGTACTTCTTGTGATAGTTCAGCGAACTTAGTTTCGATATCGTTCACTTTCTCAATAAACGAGGCCAACTTTTCTTCCAACGTTGCAGAAAACTGCTCAACGGTGGCTTGGCTGGCCTCTTCTGGCTGCTCTGGACTTTCTTGCAAATTGAACGCTTCTTTCAGTTCTTTCTTAAACTCGCCCTTAAAGACAGAAAAATGTTCTTCCAGTGCGGCTTTGAGTTGCTCTTCGGTCACGTCGGTGTCCTCTACTTTTGATGGCGTTTCTGGCTCTTCATCACCAGAAGAGAAAAATTCATTGAATGCCGCAAAAAATCGGTCTTTATGAGTAAAGCAATCTGAAAAATCGACTTCTTCTAGGTGGCTAGCTTGAATTTCGGTGGTTTCACCTTTAATGCGAGAAAATTGAAGGCGTGATGTCCCTGTTGACGCTGGTGAGTCAGTCGCCGCTAAGCCCATTAAATAGCAACGACCTTCCCCCTTGTAATCGGGGTTTGGCTCGATAGAGGTGAACAGTTTTTGCTTTCTACGATTGGCTTCGAGCATATAATCGTTAGGTTCGAGCTTCGCAAATAGGCGTAATTTACCGTTCAACTGCTCCGCTTTCACTTCGACCACTCGTCCCCAGTTTTCACCGTAACCATAGAAGCGGCGATGCTCAGGCCAGATAAGTGCGGTGTATTCATCCATTGAGTAACTCGCGGCCATCTGTTCAATCCAATCACGGGTGATTTTTCTCCCGTCAACGGTTGGGCCCTCTGTCGCTATGATTTTCCACTCACTAATCTTTGGCATTTTTGTACTCAAACTTGTCAATCACACACCGTTTGAGAAAACAATACGCCTTTGAATGGAGGGGATCAGCTACTTCAATTCCTAGGGATTCGGGTTTGGCCTCTATCCGAATTCATCCGAATTTCCATTCATCATTTTCAATATTTCGGGGCGTATGATGCGCTTATGGCCTATTCCCCCGAAGTACGACAAACCGCCCGAGCACTCTATTTAAAAGCTTGGACGCCAAGTGAAATCGCTACCGAACTGAACCTGAATAATGAACGCATCATTTATTACTGGGCAGACAAATTCAGTTGGCGGGATATGTTGCGTGAACAAACAATTGATGAAGCGATAGCGAACCGTATTCAAACGCTGCTCGAATTGGAAGAACCAAGCAAAAACCAGCTAGACATGCTGGATAGGCTTATAAAACATCACGCATCTTTGAAGAAACAAAGAGCACAAGAAAAGCAGCAAAGTGAACAATCTTTAAACGCTGGCAACAAAAACAACTCTAGTGATCAGCGTTCTGACCGTCGCTCTAAACCAAAGAAGCGCAAAGGCAAAAAGAATGACATCAGCGAACTGAACAAAGAAGATTTCGCCACGTGGCACGATTCCCTGTTCGCCTATCAACACGTAATGCGCAACAACATAAAACAGCGGATTCGAAATATTCTTAAATCCCGCCAGATTGGTGCGACCTATTATTTCAGTGGTGAAGCGTTAGAAGACGCGATTCTAACTGGTGACAACCAAATCTTTTTGTCAGCGTCACGTGCTCAAGCGGAAGTTTTTCGCAGCTACATCATTGCGATTGCAAAAGAGTTCTTAAACATCGAGCTGACCGGGAACCCAATCATTCTCTCTAATGGTGCTGAACTTCGTTTTTTGTCGACCAATAGTAAAACCGCCCAGAGTTATCACGGCCACGTTTATATCGATGAGTATTTCTGGATACCTAAGTTTAACGAACTCAATAAACTCGCTTCGGCCATGGCTACCCATAAAAAATGGCGTAAGACCTACTTTTCGACTCCATCATCGAAAATGCACCAGGCATACCCATTTTGGACTGGCGACCAATGGCGAAAAGGTCGAGACTCCCGCACTAAAATTGAATTTCCTACGTTCGAGGAATATAGAAATGGCGGTGTACTTTGCCCTGATAAGCAGTGGCGTTATGTCGTTACCATTGAAGATGCTGCAGCGGGCGGCTGTAACTTATTCGACATTGAAGATCTGAAAGACGAATACAGCAAAGACGATTTCGACAACCTATTTATGTGTGTCTTTGTTGACAGCGCTTTGTCTGTCTTCAAATTCTCTGATCTTGAGAAAGGCATGGTTGACTCTGCTCACTGGCAGGATTTCAAGCCGAAAACCAAATTACCCTTTGCAGGTCGTGAAGTCTGGTTAGGTTATGACCCTAGCCGAACGCGCGATAATGCTTGTTTAGTGGTCATCGCACCGCCAGCAGTCGCCGGTGAAACATTCCGTGTGTTAGAAAAACACTATTGGAAAGGACTGAACTTCCAATATCACGTAGCTGAGATCGAAAAGGTATTTAAGCGCTATAAGGTCACTTACATAGGCGTAGATACAACCGGCATTGGGGGTGGTGTTTGGGACCTAATAAAGAAAAAGCATCCACGTGAAGCGCACGCCATACATTACAGCAATGAAAACAAAAACCGCCTTGTAATGAAGATGATCGACGTCATAGAAGCTAAGCGACTTCAGTTTGATGCCGAGCACAAAGACATTGCTATGGCCTTCATGGCAATTAAACGGGTTCCGACCAATAGCGGTAACGCCATGACCTTTAAAGCCGCTCGAAGTGAGACAACAGGCCACGCCGATGCGTTTTGGGCAATTTCACACGCCATTATCAACGAACCGTTAGATCACGAAACACCAACGAAATCAACTTGGGCCACTGCAGCATGACCGACACTAAAACAAAACTAGTTAAGCAAGAAGCACTAGCCGAGTCTGTTTATCACATTGACTCATCACCAGAAGCCATCGACTCGACCAGTTGGATGACGTCTTATTCTGAGCTGTTCTACAACGACACAGACAACTATTGGGAACCGCCCATTTCACGACAAGGATTGGCCGAGACATCACGAGCTAATGCCTATCATGGCTCTTTATTAAAAGCACGTGCGAACTATGTTGCTGCTCGTTTCATCGCGGGCGGAGGGGTAAGACGTCGACAACTTCAATCGTTTTGTAATAACTATTTCACTTTTGGTGATGCCGCCTTCTTAAAAATCCGCGACCATTTTAAGCGGCCAGTGCGCCTGTTCCCTCTACCGACTATGTACCTACGTAGACGTAAAAATGGTGACTTTGTGTTACTTGAGCGTGACAACAAGCAACGAGTCTACAAAGCAAATGACATCATTTTCTTGCCTCAAGAAGACTTGCAACAGCAGATTTATGGATTACCTGATTATTTGGGTAGTTTGCAAAGCAGCTTACTAAACAAAGATGCCACACTCTTTCGTCGCCGCTACTACAAGAACGGTGCTCACATGGGCTTTATCTTCTACGCCAATGACCCAAATTTAAGTGACGATGATGAAAAGATGCTAAAAGATAAGATCGCGAGTTCAAAGGGTGTGGGTAATTTCCGCAGTATGTTTGTCAATATTCCTGGTGGTGCAGAGAAAGGTATTCAGCTAATACCTGTGGGAGACATAGCAACGAAAGATGAATTCGAACGCATTAAAAATATTACAGCTCAAGACATCTTAGTAGGTCATCGCTTTCCTGTAGGTAAGGCAGGTATCATCCCACAAGGAACGACCAGCTTAGGTGACCCGATTAAGATTGGTAGTGAATACGCCAAAGATGAGATCATACCCGTATGTGAACTGATTATGGATGAAGTGAACAATGACCCAGAAATTAGAAACATAAAAACCCTCCACCTGAAATTTGATGTTACTACGGGCGACGCTTTATAAAACTGTACAAAAATACAGCAACTGGCGTAATATCATACTGTCAGTCCATTAAGTTAGGCCAACGTTATGAGAGTGTTTTGCCCTGAGTGCGGTGCAAGAAGCCGGATCCTGAAATCGAATAGAATGAGCACAAAACATGCAGATTTGTATTGCTCATGTAGTGATCCTGAGTGTGGGCATACCTTCGTGATGAATTTATCTTATAGCCATACTCTAAGCCCTAGCGCTAAAACTACATCACAATTAGTCTTCAACCTAGCGCAGGCCTTACCGCCAAAACAACGACAAGAACTCCAAGAGCAACTTTCAATGCTATAACGAAAACTTTGGTGACTTGGCTTCTGCAGCCATTGCAACGATTGATTGGATAGCCTTTACTTTATCTGCGTCTAGTTCACCCTTATTGTCCGCAATCAGCAAACCCATTAAGTACACACCTGCCTGTCTGCTCCCTTCACTAGCTTCACTCATTGAAACCCCATCAATAATGACCTCAAGACCGGATTGAAATAGCTGTTTTTCTTTAGACATATCATTACCCTTATCAGTAAGACTGAATTTACTGTGTATTTATACAGCTTGGTAATAGTGAAACTTACTGGATATTTGTACAGCTTTCTAGCTAGATTCTTAAGTTAGCTTCACTCATATGTCATATTTCTTCTTTGAGAGCATAAGTTTATTGCTCACCCTAACAACTAACAAAAAATGATTAAACTCTATTTAATTCATTGACTTAAAATAAATTACAGATTTAAAAATATTCAAATTCCCCATAAAAAAACCTCACGTCACCCTCACATATAAATTAGATATAAATTAAATAAAATAAGATTTGCCAGGACAGATGTGAGGTATGGATGTGATCTATACTCCTAATTAGGCATCCATAGTTAATCAATGTTAACCATGCTTAACAGTATTTAAGGGTAAGTGTGGTTATTTAATGTGATTTTGGTACTATGAGCGGTATTGTTTTTATATTGGAACAGTATATAAAACTTAGAAAGCTGAACTAAGTCTTCAACTGGACACAATGAAGAAAGGTAGAAATTTCCACCTAAACTAGAATGGCTGATCAATAAATAAGGTGAACCTTTGCAAATAGCACCCCAATCTAAAGTAAATGAAATTCTTAGCTCACTAATGGAAGCTGTTAGTTCTTCTACAGTTTTGAGTGAGTTTGAAATCGCTTACTATAAAAGAGAGGCGGAAAAGCTCCCTGAAGCAAGTCATACTCACTTAACGTTGACTATTCTCTACACATCTTTAAATCAACAAAAACAAGCTTTATTACACGCTCACGAAGCCATACGCCTAGCGCCTGATGACCAAGTTATTATTGGTAATATCATATGGGCTCTTTCGTTTGTTGGTGCGGCTAAAACTGTTTATGAACTAATAAAAAAGATACCTACTGAAATTTGTACAGGTAAAGTATTAGAAAACATCTTGGTTGCTAGTCACTTTTTCAATGATCTAGAATTAACTGAAGGATTACTTAAACAGCTTGAATCTGAGCAGCCTGATGCATCTAGATACAAGAGTGAACTAGCTCACTTCCAGGCTAAAATGAATAATATAGCCTGGGCTAAACAGAGAATTAACTTTAGTGAGAACGACTTCTTAGAACTCTCTCTACTTGCCTTAGAGCTAGTTGAGCGCTCACCTAATATTAATGCTGTAAGTTCATATATCTACGCCCTACCAGAGTCCGATAAGATCTGCCTATCTTTTGAGGTAAACTGCGAGCCTGAAGCTATTTTTGACCTCAACTGGGAACTAAGCCTGCTCATTACAGAGACTAATCTCATGTCGAGTCCAGTAATTGCACGCTTTGATGTAGCCGACAATAACCACGAACTAACGCGAAGTGGAGGATTCTAATGGCTGTATCACCATCAGATATTTTGACATGTACTGAAAACCAGCTAAGCCAAGCAACAACAGAGTCTGAATACCGCAACATTGTAAGTAGAAGCTATTATTCTATGTACCATTCAGCTTTAACGATTTTAGCACATGAACCACCATCATATGGAGGTCAAGGTGTACACTCATCACTAATCAGCTATTTACAGTCTAATGATGTAAAAACAAGTGAAGTGCATTCGCCTAGCACTTTGAAGGCTTTATCCTATATGCTTCAGCAGTATAAAGCTCAGCGAGTTATTGCTGACTATTATTTAACGCAAAACATCACTAAAGACAACGCATCTGATTCCGTCAATACCGCCAAGAGATTCAAGAAAAAATGTGATGAAATAACACCCCAGCAAACTTCTGACAAATGACTCACGGCAACGGCCAATCATCAGACTCAATGATTTCTAAGTAATCGGCCCACTAACCTTTCATACCCCCATACTGCCTCAGAAGTTTGTTCATTAACTGTTCTAGCTTACTTTTTGGCATCACCTGACTCCATTCAACTATTATCCGCTCTAATATTGACCAACAATGTCTTAATAGCAATATTTGTTAGGTGTAGAAATCCGCTTAGAACGACAAGGCATATACAGTTCTGTGGCGTATTCTAATTGAGCTTCCATCCAATAACTTTTCTCTCCTTCCTCCACCTCCCTAATTGGTGGGCTATCTTCAAATACCGACTTCCAATAAGCTAACCGCTCTTGATGCCGAATAAAATCATTTGAGTACAAATTGTCAGCCTCTTGCTTGATATCATTTAAGTCTAGATCTCTACATTCCATCGACCAACCACGGGCACCAGCCGCCCAGAATAAGAATTCATCCACTTTAGTCTTTGAATCATCGCCTTCAAACGTTACCGAGAACCTATTATCACTTGAAGCAAATACGCCACGTTCACGGATCTCTTTGTTCACCTTCTCCACCTGTTTTTCCAAACGAATAATACGACTCTGCATTTTGTCAGTGAGCTCTTTCGGTTTGCCTTGTTGCACTGCTATCGACTTCGCCTTGATTGTTTGAGCCTTAGCAGCAGCTAACTTAGATGCCTTTCTTTTCAGCGGTTTTTTCCACTGGTCTAGCTTATGTCCTAACTCCTTAATTATCGCCGTCATATTTCCAGCCTCAAACGAAGCCAAACATTCCCATTTTGGTGCTCGAGTGCTTGCCGATATGTTATAGCGATTCCCTTTTATCAACCCTTGTTCCGAATCTCCACCTTTGGCGGCATACCCAACCGCTTTAATGATGTACGAGCCGGCGGCTTTAGGCTTCCTGATTCGCTCAAGATTTGCAAAACCATGTCCCCAGATTTTCTCCAGTCGTTTTGCCCAAGCGCGGAAGAACCTAGGTTCAACATTCCACTTTAAAAGCATATGTACATGAGGGTTAGGTTCACCATCATCATTGGCCGGACACTCTGCAACCCAAATATAGTGAAAGTCGAGAGGTTTATTTGTTGGGCCAACGTCACTTGGCTTACCTAGATGAGGTGGCACTTTTTCAACTTTCAAATCGCAGTAAGGTTGCCCACTGTCTTCATCGGTTTGAATAGTATGATCAGCCACCCAACCGCGTTGATACATTTTTTTCATTGCATCAAGTAAGCGTGAAACTTCTTTACCTATAGTGGTTTCAATGGTTTTTTCTACCGTAAACTCTTTGGCGGGCTTATCTTCCAAGCGACAGAAATCACCTGCTATCTCACCATTATGATTCATCAACTTGGTTCGCAATCTATTTTTAAATGGGACTGTTGAATAAGGTCCAGCAATATCGGTAACAGGCGAAGCCACTCGCTTCTCTTTCGAGTTGCTCCTATAGGTCACCATGTTTCGACGATAACGAATTGGATGCCTAGCGCCTAGTTCACCCAATTCCGATTCATCAGCCATACCGCCAAATATGGCCAATCGCTGCTCTCTGGTGAACGTTAAGGTCAAAAACGTAGTGAAACCATCGTTACGAACTGCCGCATAAGCCGCACTTTCAAAAATCTGAGTTACCGCTCGCTTAGTCAGCTTGTCGGTGTACCGTTCACCGCTGTTGACAGTTGGTGCTTTACTCGTCGGTGTTTGAGTAATGTGCTGGATTCTGTACTGGTCGAAACACTCTCGCTGCTGTAATTGTACTGAAGTAGGATTGATTTTAGGCTCACAGCGGTTAATTTTACCTTTCTCTTGTAAAACGGCAGGTGTATTACGCTCTGTAGAGGTATACAACAAGTCGTGATTGAAATACGCCTCAGGGCTTTGTAGGACTTCCGATGGATTAATAACCCTATCTAGCAGCTGCAGAGTTTGGCGATTTCGCTCAATTCTATGACGGTGTTTCTCTGTCGGACTTTTGCGCCCTTTGACTAGCCTATACTCTTCGGCGATTCTCGCCGCCGCTTCGCGGTCGTGTTCAGTGCGATAATTAAGAGCTTTAAAAAGATCTATCGATCTCTTGAGCTCAAATTCTCGCTTAGATTGTTGGTTGAAAACACGATCGTAGATTGGGATTTTTTTAACAAAACCAGCGTCTAAAAGGGCTTGCTCTTGGTTGGTGTAAATTTTAGGCACTAAAAAACCAGCGTGGTATCTAGCATCATTTCGTTTGATTCGGTCGAGGGGCATTACTTTCCCCGCTATGTATAAGAGATCATTGTGTGATATTTCATCCATTCTCTGCCACCTCCCCTAATTTTTTTAGTAGAGTCGTCGCCTCTGTAGCAAAATAGCGTGAATCTTGAATCTGCCTTTCTAGATCAGTAGTAGTGAGTCCAGCCTCTCGAACAACGTCAATACCCGCCTCCATACAATCTGCAGCTTCAACTAAACGATCTCGTAAATGCCCCATCAAAATCACACTATTTAAATGAGATGAATTAGAAAGAGAAAGAACACATACCTCTTTACTTAAACCAAACTTCCCGCCATGAACTACATGAGTGATTTCATGTACCAAGGACGCACCCGTTTTATGCCCATCTTTGTCAATTTCATGCTGTATCAACACGTCGTTAGCTTGATATTTACGATCATTGACTCGAACCTCAGCCGTTTTACGACCTAATCGAACCTCATTAAAAAATTCTGATTTGGTGTTTACTTCATGCAATGTCATGCTCACTCCCCCCTACCGCCGACAAACAAAACTGTTCGAACTCATATAACGCTTCATCATCAAAATGACC
Source organism: Vibrio sp. 10N.222.54.E6 (assembly GCF_041473955.1). Lineage (NCBI taxonomy): Bacteria > Pseudomonadati > Pseudomonadota > Gammaproteobacteria > Vibrionales > Vibrionaceae > Vibrio > Vibrio sp. 10N.222.54.E6. The sequence continues at coordinate 86,719 of NZ_JBFRTD010000023.1, forward strand.
TGAATCACGTAGCCCTAACATTTCAAGAAACAGATGACGATTACTCATATCTAAGTTCGCCCAATGATGAAGCTGTGAAACCTGTGCTATTGAGCCATTGCGATACCAACTTGGGAATGAATAACCAAAAAACACACGAGCGCGATCGCCCTGCATGGCTTGCTTGAGATCGGCCAGTACTTCTTCTTGTGGTCGATGTGTTGTGATTGGCTCTTGCTTCTTCGCAATAGCCTCTAACTGGACCAGGACTTGGTGTTGCTGCTCTTGATTACTTGAATTAAAGCGAACAGTAATTTGGTTAACAGACTGATTAAAAAGATGTTCTTCAATAGTATTCATCATCAATTCCTCAGGTTTGAGATATAAAAAACCCTCCCTCTTTAAATCAAAGAGGGATAAAGGGTGTAGGCAAGATGCCTAAGGGCTATGTTCGTTTGAGCATCACTGGACTATGACCAGCGTGACTGAATATCCTTTGCGCTGAAATCAAGAGCTTTTAACTCGCGATCAATGCGAGCTTGCTCTAAGCGGTCATCGCTTGAGTTAAATTGATTCAGTAGAGCTTCTCGTGTCTGATAGAGTGACCTCAACTGACGCTCGCCAAGCTCTTTTCTTGTTCGCTGCAAAAGAGCTAGGCCGCGTTCTTTTTGCTCGCGATTCAAAGACCAACAAACTAAATCAGGGCATGGGTTTTCTAGTGGTGGGACATCTACTTTTAAATGTTCTCTTGTTACAACAGACATAACGAATTCCTCTAACTTAAGCCAGGCATTGGCGCACCGTTGGCAATGAACTCGAAACCCATACTAATCAAAGGGGTTGTGCCACTTGTGCGGTTTTCTAAATCAGACATAAGCAAAACCAAATTACCGATAGCGGCTTGAGCTTTTGCGATCGTCTTACGTTTTTCGCTTCTGTATAAGCGGTCTGCATTGCACACCTTCAATGCATCGCTAGACAGCTCACCGGACAGAATCGAATTTTCTAGGATGCGTTCAACGAACGTTTTTGACTCCTCTTCCCTGGGTACCTTGCCCGCCACCACGCCTAAATCGGCTAATACGGTATTAAGATGATGTAGTCGCCCGAGACTAGGCCTGTAAAAGCAAGCACTCAGTTCTAATTTACGGGCAGTCTCTTCAACATCATGATTGACAAAAAATCACAGTAAGCTGCATCAAAAGCTTGTTGTTTTCGTTCACGTAATACGCACTTAGGCCATAGCAGACATTCGTTTGGATACTTGTCTTCCCATGACTCACTCGATAGGCGTAGCAAAGTAATGTATTGCTGAGTGAGTTTGGTTTTAGGTGACGTTGCGAAGCTCATACTTCTTGCTCCGCAGAACGCTCGAACACTTTCACTAAGTTGATGAGCACAGAGCCTTTCTCGCCCTTTTTAGGAAGAATGGGAATTTCGCCACGAGCTATTGCTCTATCGAGTGACGATGTAGACCAGCCAGTACGTCTAAGAAACTCTTTTTTCGTGCAAAAAGGGGCGTCTAACGCTATTTGAAGACTTGCCATAAGTGGTATCCTACTTAGATAAGTTTATTTTGATGCGAAATGGTGAGACATGAGACATCAAAACCCAATATGACAACAATGGTAGATCGCATATGACGACAATACAAGCCGAAATCCCGGTTTACGACTATCTTTCTGGTAGAAACTTCACGGAAAAGCTAAGAACCGTGACCGAGACAACAACTAATTACCAGTTAGCTGACAAGTTCGGAATCCCAAGATCAACCATTCAAACGTGGCATAGTCACGAAAGAACCGCATTTGAGTTAATTGTTCGTGCGCATTTGGCAACTGGTGCATCGGTTAAGTACATGGCACTAGGTGAAGGTGAACCTTTCGAAGGTAAGAAGAGTGATTCTGCATCTACTGAAAGCATGCAAATATCTAAATTGCTGGATGGAGTGTTGGTAGAAAGTGGCAATATGGCGATAGACCACTCTACTTTAGAGCGATTCGGCCTAAAAGCATCACTGACCCAAGTGGTCGAAGATGATGCTGGTATCTATTACGTCAACCAAGAATCAACCGACCCTGTAACAGGCGACTACCTCATTGATATTGATGGGCGCTTGTCGATCAACTACCTGCAACGTTTACCGGGTAAGAAGCTGGCTATTGCGTTCGGTGAATCGACCATTGAAGTTGCAGAAGAAGACATTAAAGTTCTAGGCCGAGTGGCTATGGAAATGAAGAAGAAGTAATTTGCAATCAATTATTTATTGAGTCAATGCTAGTAACTGATATGAGAAGACGCTCTTAATAAATGTTATGTTATATTCTGTCTTATGTAAGCAGGTGCCAGCATAAAAGCTAGTCCGCTAATCAAGAGCTCAATCAAAATTTTAGATTTGAATTAAAATCATTACACACAAACAGGGCTGATTAATATGCAAGATATATTAACAAAAAGGCTAAATAGACCTGTAAATGGGAACCGGTCATCCGTTGTACATGAAGTCGGAGCGACGTTAGCGACAACTGTCGGGCTTATCAGAACTGAAAATGAAGATCGGGCAATTTCTGCTCGTTTCTATAGTTCAAAAATGGAGCGCTACATATACTTTTATATTCTTAGTGATGGTATGGGAGGTATGGTTAATGGGGGGCTTGCCGCAACTCACACTGTCTCAATGTTTTTAAGCTCTATAATACCTCTTATCGAGTCAGGCATTGAAATAGATCAAGCGATACAACAGTCTGTGTTTTCTGCTCATCAGATCGTTTCCGAATCAACAAACGGTAAAGGTGGAGCAACTTTATCAGCTATAGTCAGCCATGAACCAGGTGAATTCTTTACCGTCAATGTTGGTGATAGTCGAATTTATCAATGCACAACAAGCAATTCTATTTTTCAAATCACTGAAGATGACGATGTAAAAAGCTTCCTCGAAAAACTCAACGGAATCGAACTAAACAGCCTAATAACGAAGAGAAATGGTCTAACAAAGTATATAGGCATGGAGGGAGAATTAGAGGTCACTGTTGAGTCATGCTCTGCACTCTGCGATTTGTTAGTTATTTCTGATGGTATAAGCCAAATTGGAGAAGCTAACTTAGTTGGCCTATATGAAAATAAGACAACCGATAGTGAATTCGTTCAACGTTGTATACATTTGTCCAATTGGCTTGGCGGTCATGATAACGCAACAGCAATCTATGCTTCTTTGGCAAACCTAACATATCACCCAGAAACTACCGAAGTCACCCATAACTGCCTTGAAGTTTGGGATTGCCATGGTTACATCATTATTCCCTTAGCACAACTACCTTCGAAAGGTAGACACCCAAAAGAAAAAACGAAAAAAGTACGAAAAAAAACAGCTGCGAAAAAAATAATAAAAAGTGATAAAGAAGACTCTCGCAACGATTATAACCTAGAGATAAATCAAAAATCATTATTCTCATCTGACGATGTCGGAGAGATTTCGCCTGATAATAACAGTGTATTTGATGAAGGTGCAGGACTTGACCTAGCCAAAATCGAAGATAATAAAAATAATCTAGATAAATAGAATTAAACGTTGGTGACAATTATGGCTAGTACAAGATATGAATACCTAAAACACATAGACGATGGCGGTTATGGTAGTGTCTCTCTTTATAGAGATATATTCCTTGATCGTGAAGTCGCAATAAAAACAATCCCCATTAGTAAGAAGAACAATACGATTGAGGAAGTAAACCTACTCAAATCAATTGCGTCTAAGCATGTTGTTGGATTGTATGACGTTATTCAAACCCAAACTAACATTGAAATATATCAAGAATACTTAGATGGGGAAGATCTAGCTAGCAAAGTAGGTCAGTGTCATGGCCCAGAATTTTTGAGCCTTGCCTATCAGCTAGCATCTGGACTACGTGATATACATTCATCAGGAATATGTCACCGAGATATAAAGTTGGATAATGCGAAATTTGACAAACAAGGTGTACTTAAAATTTTTGATTTTGGTGTATCTCGTATCGGTGATCCGCACCAAACCGTAAATGGTCATGGTACATTAGAATACCTAGCTCCTGAAGCCTTTGGATTATACACGCAAGACTCCGTTGTACTTTCATTTGCGGTCGATATCTATGCACTTGGAGTGACCTTACACAAACTTGCATTTTCGGGTATATGTAAATTCAATAAAACGCTTAATCCGCAACCAGAAAGCCCTCGATTTGCTGAGCTTGGCTTTTGTTCAAAGCTAACATCACTCTTAAATAAATGTGTTTCAGAAAATAAAACGGAGAGACCCTCAGCAAACAGTTTAGTTGCTGAATTACAAAGAGAGCTCCTACGAAATAAACATACTGGTTTGTTTGTTGCACCGAAAGGCTCCCATAATATTGACCAAGCTCATCCAAAAACAAGAATTAAAATTTCTGATGACTTGTCAATTATTATCAATTACAACGGATACGACTTTTATGTTACTAAAGTTGAAGGACATGTTTATATAAATAATGAAATTGTAGATGTGGGTAAGGTGCTTTATGGAGCATGCGTCCTGACATTTGTTCGAGATGCCAATAACCGTTTCTTTGTTTCGTTTTCTTCATCTCATCCGGAGATAGTATTATGAGTCATATTCACAAACCTAACGACATCATTGCAGATCGATACGTGATCGAAAATTATATCGACGAAGGTGGTATGCAACAAGTCTACTCAGCGATAGACAAAAACATTGGACGAAAAGTCGCTTTAAAGACACCAAAAAATGATTCGGCTAGCCTGAGATTTAAAAGTACCGCAATTTGTAGTGCTCGTGTTATTCACCCTAACGTGGCGAAAACTCTAGATTACTTTGGCTTTGATAAACGCGAATACTTAATTGAAGAACTTATTGACGGAAAAGATTTAAACACTGTATTCAGAAATAATTTCTCATATTTAGATCCATGTCTCGTTGCCTTCATAGGACATCATCTATCAAAAGCAGTAGCTGCATCTCATAGCGCAGACGTCGTCCATAGGGATCTCAAACCAAGTAACATTATGATTGTAGGGGGCGAGAAGTTTAGAGATATTAAAGTCACTGACTTTGGTATTGCAAAACTTGTTGATGATGAAATCAACGAGGTTTTTTCTGATACCGAAAATGTTGAAAGCTCCATTGCTGGCTCAAAAACACTCGTTGGTGCTCTACCTTATATGGCCCCAGAAATTGTTTTAAACAAAACAAAAGCTGGAAAACATATTGATATTTGGTCAATAGGTGCAATTATGTATTTCCTACTAACAGGAAAAACACCTTTCACATCGCAATTTGCCCAAATCGTCATTAACTATCATACTCAGAAATCTATCGATCCAATCCTTCATATGGATACATCTCGCCATTTAAACCCGTTAGGCAATCAATTACTAGGCATTATCAAAAGTTGCTTGGATTACGACTATTCAAATCGTCCAAATTCTGAGCAATTAGTTCAAATGTTTTCTTCCCTTTGTTACCCTATTCAAGAAAGAAAATATGGACATATCAAGTATCGACGAGGCACACATGGTTGGGGCTTCATTAAAAACATAGGCCCTAACGATACATTTTATCATACTGAAGAAGTTTTTGGACTTCAGGCTTCCCATAGTGAGCGAGTGTGCTTCTCTGAGTACCCTGGATTACCTCAAGCAAGGGCATTTCCAATTATTCGCTGTAAATAAGTTGCCATACAAATATAATGACGGTCCGTAATTTAAAAGACGGCAACAAAAAACCATGGCTTTGCGACCTCTACCCGCAAGGCCGTAATGGCAAACGTGTTCGTAAGCGCTTCGCCACCAAGGGTGAAGCGCTTGCATTTGAAAAGTACACGCTACAGGAAGTAGACAATAAGCCTTGGCTTGGTGAAAAACCTCAACGTCGCAGTCTTATTGATATGCTTGAACTATGGCAAGCACGCCACGGCCAGTCACTCACTCACTCTAAATACACCTACAATAAACTCAAAGTGATGGCGCTTGGTATGGGCGACCCGCTTTACCATAATTTCACGGCCAAGATGTTCGCTGAATACCGCACTGCGAGATTAGCTGGCGAAATCGCCGACCTAAACGGCAAGAAACTCAAAGTGACGTTTCGCACTTGCAACAATGAACAAGATCTCTTGAATGCGATGATTGTAGAACTTCAAAGAATGGACGAATGGAAAGGCGACAATCCGCTTAATGCCGTTCGTCAATTCAAGCTGCATGAAGCTGAAATGGAGTTTCTTACTGTTGAAGAGATGCAGTATCTAATCGAAGCAGCAGAAGCTCATCCGCACCATGACGATTTACACAAAGTAATTAAGCTATGTTTGGCTACTGGTGGGCGATTTAGAGAATCAGCAACTTTAACTGGGGCACAGCTGACTAAATACAAAGTTACATTCACACAGACCAAAGGTAAAAAGAACCGTTCAGTTCCCATTAGCCCAGAACTCTATGATGTGATTTATAAGGAAGGTTCGGGCCCACTATTCAGCATTAGTTACTCAACGGTTTACCGCTTCATCGTGAAGCATGTACCAAGACTTACCCAACAAGCGGCTCATGTACTTCGTCACACTTTTGCGTCTTATTACATGATGAACGGCGGTAACATTATTGTGCTGCAAAGAATCTTAGGCCACAGTGATATAAAACAGACTATGCGCTACGCGCATTTAGCGCCCGATCATCTAGAAGATGTGCTAATGAAAAACCCTTTGGCTAATCTAGGTACAAAAAACTAATACTAGAAACAAAAAAAGCTACCCGAAGGTAGCCTTTTCAAAATGCATTGTCTAGTGTGAACCCCGTATGACTTATTAAATGTCTATGACACCTAATCAAGTAGAACAAAAGAATTACCTTTTATTCACCCGGTTCTCGTTGTGAATCTTTTCAGATGTTGGTAACACAACCGCACACGTGGGGAGCCTTGACTCAACGTGCTCAAATCCCACCTCATCTTCTTCACCAGACAATGTAAATATTACCGATTCTGGACATTATGTCAAGTCAATGTACTTCAATAACGACCACAAAGCGTTGTTTACTTAGACATGTAACCTGTTTGAGGTTAATATTCTACCTTCAAATTCAACACTATAACTATAACATGCCAGCTCCCATTTTCACCCCTCAAGGTACACATAAAAATGATTACATCGAAGTAGATGGTGAAATCGATTGGGCTATAATTCCAGCACATACACTGCCGGGGCAAAAAGTAGATATGCCTATTCGCTTACGTGTAGGCGATCAAGATTTTGGCGAAAAACACATTTATCATGGTCACGCGGATTGGTTAACTAAAATCAAGCGTTCGGCAAGCGAGTTGGTTTGGGAAAAACTTAGTCTACAGGGCGGTAAATTTTTCAAAGGCAAAAAAAAACGGCACAACCTTTATGTCAATCTAACGCCTCACTGCCTCATCGTTTTAGAGCGCCAGCAAGATCGCGCAACCAACACCCATTTCTATAGCATAGTGACGATGTATCAACACCGCCCTCAACGCCATGACAAAGCACTTGCTGACTACAGCTCAACGTTTAAAAACCCAAATGCAAATACAGCTTTGAGAAAGGGTTAGGCCTTGTAAATAAATGTCCACATAGTGACTACAGAGATTCATGGTATAGAGGTTTTTAGAGGTATATAGGTTAAGCGTAGACACTTAACCTATTGAAAAGCCTTATAGAGCCTAGCCCCTATTGGGGTGATTCAGAATGTGGTCTTCCCAATCGACAACATCGATTTCGTATACCACTTTGTTACGAACACTTTCACCTGCAGCATGCATCTCTGATTTAGAACCTGTAATCAATGGGTGCCACTCAGGAATCGGCTTAGATTCAGATAGAAGACGGTAAGCACAAGTATCTGGTAGCCAGTGAAACTCATCGATTTTGTCACGAGTCAACTTCAAACACTCTTCACCTGAAGTGAATCGGTTCGGGTAATCTTTACACGAACATGTTTTGTCGTTTAACCAGCTACACGCCACATTAGTGTAGTAAACTTCATCGCTATCTTCATCCATTAGTTTATGTAGGCAACACTTACCACAACCGTCACACAGTGATTCCCACTCGTTCTCGGTCATTTGCTCTAGTGTCTTTTCTTGCCAAAATGGAATCGTCATAGGATTACTTCTTACTCTTTTACTGGGGTGCGTGTTATACCGCTAGCCGAATATAAGTTCAAGAATAAAATCAGCTAACGCTCTTTCGCTATGCGGTAGAACTTTCTAAATCCGTGAGTATTTGAATAGCTTCGCTTGTCGTAGCCCCACATACCCAGCTTTCAGCTTTAAAGTCAAAACAGACCTGAGGCCTCTCTTTTTTACCAAATAGTTTACATAGGTTATCAACAGTAAGCTGCTTACAACGCTCACCAGACTTCTTTCCATGAGGATGAAGGGGGAATGAAGATGTAATACTAGGCGCTGTACAGCAAGCACCACAATGAAGACGGCATTCCATAATTGGACCTTAAATAGAATCAAAGGAAAGAAGGTGGGCGATTCTATCCTAAAAATGAAATTAGCCAAGTGAAGTTATTTAATATGTACAAAAAAAGCACCTTATAAAAGGTGCTTCCAATTCATCAAAGACAGAATCTACTTTAAAATATCATGTGGCTTTGAAGACAAAAATTGCGGTGTCATTTCTGCTAAAGCCGCTTTATAGCGAGTCGATGACAATAAATCTCTAGCATCTTGCACTGTGAATTTAGCCTTCTGTCCTTGATCAACAATAGGCCCAAGCGCCATAATATGTTGAGCGCTTGCTTTTAGCTTAGGAGAAGTAACAGAAACTGTTTTGTTATTCCCGTCTTTAAATGATGCAATCACTTTCTTTGTATGGCCAGGATCAACTTGGTCACAGTTTGTAATTGGTGGGTGCGTCATAACGCCTGTTGATGATAAAAGTTGAACTACAGGCTTACCTTCTGCTATCGCTTTGATTTGACAATAAGTTGGGCTTTCACCTATCAAATTGTTTGTATTGTTAAACATGTACATAGTCCAGTCACCTGCACCACTACCTTGATCAGCTTTGTCGACATCAATGCGAGTCCAGCTATCTACCGCACCACTAAAGTCTTTTTTGACGACTAAATTTTGTGTGTCCGAAACGGCGTAAACTTTTTTACCTCCAATTTCGTATTGACCCACGTAATCTTGGTTAAACCAATTAAACCAACCTTTCGAATCAATATGCCTTCCACGGTAAGGGCCATCAAACTGGTGAAGACTTGAAAATTTAGTCTTCGTTATATGGACAGATTTACCGGTAGAGTCGAGATCTGTGACTTCATCTGTGATAAAAAACGGTTGTTCAGTAAAGCTAATTGATGTGTTCGGAGAAACACCTTTCGATGATGAGATATTGTAATCTCGGTAAGCGATGACATCGTAAGTATCAACATCCGTACTATTGATTTGCGCCTTACCTTTTACTACCTTAACCGCTTCACCAATCCATTTTCCACCATGTTTATTAAAGTAGCCTAAACGAACTGTTTCATCACTAGAGCTTGCATCAACCTTATAAGTTAAGGTTTGAAAATAACCTTGACTGTATGAACGGAAGAATCGCAGTTCATCGCCTTTCTTCGCTAGTGCTAATGCAGCCTTTTCATACTTGTCCGCTGCACACTGTTCTCCGTTTTCCGCACTATATGCCAGAACAGTACCATTGCTATTGATGCGGCAAACATATTGACCAGATAAGGCTTTAGAGTTAACTCGGCTGAGCAAAGCAGTCGCGTCACTACTGCTTACGGAACTGTTTGTCGAGAATTCCCCCAATACAGTATTAAAAGGAACCAGTTGAGCTTGTGAAGCTGCAGGTAATTTAGCTACAGCATAATCTAGAGCTATAAAGTCTACTTTTGCTTTTTGTAAACTTCCTGCCGCATAATTTACCAATTCACGAGCTTGAAAATAACCTTCTAGATTTGGCGACGCATAAACAGAAGTACCAAGAGTGGCAAGGATAATACCTATAGATAATTTCTTCAAAACTTGACTCCTACTACTTCGCTTTAAAATTGCTTGGAGACTCAAATCCTTTACCATCAACGGATAGGAATTTGTAGCCTTTCAATGTTTGAATATCGGCATCACTTACGCCTATGTCCGTATTCAGTTTCTGAGCGCTAGAACCACCACTAGTGGCAGCGCTACCGCCACCGCTGTCACCACCTCCGCATGCAGTGAGTAATAATGTCGTTACTACTAAAATCGCTAACTTTTTCATGAATCGCAGGCTCCAATAAGAATTAATAATATCTTCAACCAGTTTTATTTATTGAACAACACAATAGATCGCACTTTAGTCAGTTTCTGGAGCTTGTCGTTAAACAGTTATGGCATTTCGTTTAAAAATCACTGCAATCTCTGTCGGCTATTTGCTACCCAAAACACTCCCTTTCTGTCGCTTATATGCCCAAGATTTCACAAACTTGCTAAATCTAAACTATCTTGTTGATACTGGTACAGATTAATAAGGATCGTTATGAATAGGTATATTGCAGAAATGTTTGGTACGTTTTGGTTGGTGTTAGGCGGTTGTGGTAGTGCCGTCTTAGCCGCGGCTTTCCCTGATGTGGGAATTGGTCTACTCGGAGTTTCCCTCGCTTTTGGTTTAACCGTTCTCACCATGGCTTTTGCTATTGGCCATATATCCGGCTGTCATCTCAACCCTGCTGTTACTATTGGACTGTGGAGCGGTGGTCGCTTTGATGCCAAAGATGTCGCACCTTATATTATTGCCCAAGTGATTGGCGGTATTATCGCAGGTGGCGTGTTATTTGTGATTGCTTCAGGCCAAGCTGGCTTTGATGCAGCTGCCTCTGGCTTTGCTTCCAATGGTTATGGTGAACACTCACCGGGCGGTTACTCACTTACCGCTGCACTCGTTTGTGAAGTGGTCATGACCATGGTGTTCCTATTCGTGATCATGGGCGCGACAGATTCGAAAGCACCTGCTGGATTTGCTCCTATCGCAATTGGTCTCTGTTTAACCTTAATCCACCTTATCAGTATCCCTGTAACGAACACCTCTGTTAACCCCGCTCGAAGTACCGGCGTGGCTGTATTTGTTGGTGATTGGGCTGTTTCTCAGTTATGGCTATTCTGGATTGCACCGATTATTGGTGCCGTGATTGGCGCAATGATATACAAAGCGGTGAGAGGTTCAGATTAAGCTCAGAGAAGTGTTTTGGAATAGAAACCTTTGAGAACCATAAAAGAAAAAGCCGCTTGGTGATGGTTCACCAAGCGGCTTTTTAGATTTTATGACGACCGAGTAACGAGTGTGAAAGCGTGGTGCCATCCACTAGCTCGAGCTCACCACCAACAGGAACACCATGGGCGATACGGCTAGCGTTCACTTCATGGGCATTACATAGCTCAGCAATGTAATGTGCTGTCGCCTCCCCTTCTACTGTCGGGTTAGTCGCTAAAATAACTTCAGTGATATCACCACGACGTAAGCGGTAATCCAAGACATCGAGACCGATGTCACTTGGACCAATACCATCAAGTGGTGAAAGATGCCCCATAAGCACAAAGTAACGACCGGAATATTGACCCGTTGCTTCAATGGCTGCGATGTCTGCAGGGCTCTCTACTACACAAATTTGACCGTTATCCTGACGTTTAGGATTGGTACAAATGTGGCAGGTCTCTTCTTCGGTAAAAGTACGGCACTCATTACAATGACCAATTTCTGTCATTGCTTGGCTAAGAGCTTCAGCCAACTGCAGGCCGCCTTTTCTATCGCGCTGTAACAAATGAAAGGCCATACGCTGCGCCGACTTGGGGCCAACCCCAGGTAGACAACGTAAGGCCTCCATCAAATGCTCCAGCATATGACTGGTACGCATATATAACCGTTCTGATTTTCAAGTAATGGCCAGTTCAACACAAACCACTACGAGAATTAACCTTTAAGAATGAGTTACTTAGAAAGGCATCTTCATACCTGGTGGAAGTTGCATTCCGCCAGTTACGCCAGCCATTTTCTCTTTTTGAGTTTCTTCAACGCGACGAGCGGCATCGTTGAAAGCAGCAGCGATAAGATCTTCAAGCATCTCTTTATCGTCTTCCATTAGGCTTTCATCGATATCAACACGGCGAACGCTGTGGCTACCAGTGATCGTTACTTTTACAAGGCCAGCACCTGACTCACCTGTAACTTCCATATTTGCGATTTCTTCTTGAAGCTTTTGCATGCGCTCTTGCATTTGCTGGGCTTGCTTCATCATGTTGCCCATACCGCCTTTACCAAACATGTTAATACTCTCTGGTCTAATTGGTTTATTAAAATTAATTAAGCTATACGTGCCTAAATGGGGGTTAAAACAGTGTGATTCAACCCCTCGGTGTTCAGTTCTCAGATTTGCTTATCTGGGATGATACGCCGGTCACTAAACGTGAAAAAGTTCTAAATAGGACGAACGCTGTCTCTGTCGAGTTCTGCAGCAAAACGTCTTTCAATAAACTGTACGTTGGCATCGTTTTCCAAAGCGGTAAACGCGTCTTTCAACTTACCTTGATACAATCTTTCTCGTAGTTCTAGTGGCGTTTCTCCACCTTCGCCGATTTCAACACTCAAATGACACTCTTCTCCTAACACGGTATTGAGCGACTGTAATAGTTCGCTCTGTGCGCGATCCGTATTCAAGTGAGCTTGGCTCGCTCTTAACGTTAAAGTGATTGATGTGTCGTTTTTAGCAAACACTGAGTTCAATGCTAACTGTTCAACAAGCTTGGCTGTCTCTAGCTTTTGAATCGTGGCGGACCATTCATCTTGAGCAATCGACTCTTGAAGCAATTTATCGACCATTTCTGGTGTCTTAATATGCTCTAACGCACGCTTGATCTGAGTAGGTGTAAGCTCTTTGCTCACCTCTTTCACTACAGGTTTAGACGGTTTCCAGCGATAAGGTTCATTATCGTTGGTCACATTTTCTGTCGAAGAGGCGGTTAAAGAAGCTGGCGACACCCGCTCAGAACCACCGTGTTGCTGAGCAACTCGGTCAAGAACTGAAGTTTTAGCTGGTGTCGCTTTAGCCTTTTTTGGCGCCGAACCTTTGTTTTCTGTTGCTGCACCACCTCTACGTTGAGAACGCAATTGGTGGCGTAAACCACTCACCGGTGAAGTTGCACGCGCGGGTTGCTCTTGCGAAACAGGAGGAGAAGAAGGCGCAGCGCTTGGCTGTTGAACCGGACTTTGGCCCTGATAATTCGTTTGTTGCAGCTGAGGCTGATCTGCACCGTAACTTGGACGCTCATCATAAGCAGGTGGTACATCATACTGGCTGTGTGGATAATCCTGTTCTGGATAACCTTGGTTGCCTGAGTGATCAACGTAACCTTGCGAATCTGAATATTGGCTCTGATTCTGCTGCGGTTGCTGTTGTGCCGACTGTTGCGGTATAGCTTGCTGCTGAAGCGCCTGTTGTTGCACTTGAGGCTGTGAAACCGCTGGAGACTGAACTGGCTGTCTCGGCTCTGGCACCGGCTGACTCATTGGCTGAGCAACACTCTGAACCTGGTTCTGAACCGGATTCTGAGCTGCAGGAGCTGGCGCTGGGCTTGTCGACTGAGTCGAGATTGCCGTAGCAACAGTTTGCTCAGCAGGCCTAAATGCCAACATACGCAGAACCACCATCTCAATACCAACACGAGCGGTTGGCGATAATGGCAAGTCTTGACGACCTTTTAACACTATCTGGTAGTAGAGTTGGATGTCTTGAGGGCTTAACGTTTTGCTCAGCAGTTCCAGCCTTTCAGCATCAGGCTGGGCCTTGTCTAAAGTAGACGGCAGAGCTTGATACATCGCCAAACGGTGTAATTGAGTCGCAAGTTGACTCAGCAATCCATCCCACTCAACACCATTTTCAGCAAGAGCTTGAATACAAGCCATCGCCTGCTGAGGCTGTTTACTGCTAATCGCTTCAAGTAGGTGAATCGCTTGGTCTGTATCCAGCGTTCCAAGCATATGAGCAACAGTGTCTGTTACGACATTACCGTTACCCAATGCGATAGCTTGGTCACTCAGGCTTAGCGCATCACGCATACTGCCATCAGCAGCATGAGCAATCATCCCAAGCGCACGAGGTTCAGATGTCACATTTTCTTGTTCAAGAATATGATCGAGCTGCTCGTGGATATTATCGACACTGATCGGCTTAAGATGGAACTGCAAACAACGTGAAAGAATCGTAACCGGAAGCTTTTGTGGATCGGTCGTTGCGAGCAAGAACTTCACATACTCAGGCGGCTCTTCTAAGGTCTTTAGAAGCGCGTTAAAACTGTGCCTAGACAGCATGTGTACTTCATCGATTAGGTAAACCTTGAAGCGACCACGTGCAGGCTTGTACTGAACATTGTCCAGAAGCTCGCGGGTATCTTCTACCTTAGTACGTGAGGCAGCATCGATCTCGAGCAGGTCAACAAAACGACCTTCATCGATCTCTTTACAGGTTGCACACTCACCACAAGGGGTTGAAGTAATGCCTGTTTCACAGTTGAGTCCCTTCGCAAACAAACGGCCGATGGTCGTTTTACCGACACCTCGTGTACCGCTGAATAGGTAAGCGTGATGCAACCTATTTTGGCTAAGGGCATTCTCTAATGCTGTTAAAACATGGGCTTGACCAACCACTTCTTTGAATTTGGTTGGTCGCCATTTTCGCGCTAACGCAAGATAGCTCATGAATAATTCCGAAAAGGATTAGTGACCGTCGAATTCGCAGATGCTAAACACTTCTAGACCTAAGCCTTGTAAGCGCTTATCACCACCGATTTCTGGAAGGTTAATAACAAATGCAGCGTGTTCTACCACACCACCAAGCTGACGAATAAGCTTCGTTGTCGCTTCAATCGTACCGCCTGTTGCTAACAAGTCATCAACCATCAGCACTTTATCGCCTTCAACGATAGCATCGGTATGAATTTCTAGCGTATCAGTGCCGTACTCAAGCTCATAAGATTGTGCCACAGTTTGACGAGGCAACTTGCCCGGCTTACGAACAGGGATAAAGCCGACACCTAACTCAAGAGCAAGAGGCGCACCAAATAGGAAACCACGAGCTTCAGTACCAACGATCTTAGTAAAGCCCATGCCCTTGTATGTGTCCACTAACAGGTCTATTGTCGCTTTGTACGCGGCAGGATCTTCCATCAAGCTTGTTACGTCACGGAACAAAATACCCGCTTTAGGGTAATCAGGAATGCTTTTGATGCTTGCTTTGATCAGAGAGATTTTTTCTGTGTTCATAATCTTATGCACTTCATTAGGCCGCTTTCCAAACTCTCGTTAACGAATCAAACATCAACGCTCGGAATTAAGGAAAGGTACGATTGGACTTCATTGCAACGAGAGTCATAACTCAAATTGCTGAAATAATAAACGCCCGCTATACAAGCAGGCACACTGGCTTAATGGTAGTGATTTTCTTTGCTGTCAGCAACCAACTCATGGGTTGGAAGTCGCATAAACCATGTGAGAAGAATAACAAGTACACAAATTAGGAAAGCCTTGACCCAAATGATCGGGGCAAAGTAGATCGATAACGCAAAACTTAACAAGATAAAGAACACGCCACGCGTTTTTACTTGCTTGGTAACAGCACCGTGTTGATACCAATTGTTCAACAAGGGACCCAGCGTTTTATGCTCATGCATCCATTTGTGAACTTTGGGGTTGCTTCGCATGAAACATGCACTGGCAAGAAGGAGGAAAGGCGTGGTTGGCAGTACGGGTAAAGCTATCCCTAAAACTGCGAGAAAGATGCAAAGGCCACCAGCAATATTGAGGCTTAAAACTCGAACGCTAATTGTGGCCTCCTTGAGTTAGCTATCACCAATCGGCGACGATAACTTAACTAGAATGTTGCGTAACCATTGAATACACGGATCAACGTAAGTGTTGCTGGTAATAATGGAATCGCTAAAAATGCGGCTAAAAATCCTAAAAAGTAGAATACATTAAACGGGTCTTGAAAGTCTTTGTTATCTGCCATGATTGCTTCTTGTTTTTGTTAGTAAAGGTAAGTATCTGGCGAACCAAACCCGCTTTGCTAAATCGACATTTAACAAAAAAGGCATAGCCACACCATTTGCGCAACTATACCTTAATCAATTATTCACAAAAACCGAGGAAATATAGGGTTAATCGGTAGACCCTTGGTGTATGTCTAAACTAAAACTGGCCGATCCAAGTAGGCTCAATGATAGCTGGCAGCCCTGTTCAATCGGAAGATCCCGTGTAATGAAGTTCTTCTTACAGTTCTCACCCAAGCGCTCGCCCGCCGCAATATGTTGATTCAATTCGCCATTTGACCATTGTCCATCTAAACCCGCAGGTAAAATAGAGATAGTTCCCACAGCAAGGTCAGCAACACCAAACAAAGCATTCACCGGGGTTGAACATTTAGAGCAACGAATCCCCTTCTCCAAAATCTCCGCGATATCTTTGAGATCAACGTTAAAATCTTTTCTATTTCTGATGTAATCGTGGAATAACGCTCTCACCAACAATGTGGCCGCTGAGCCGCCGTTATCAGAAGATGACGAATCGACAAGGTAGAAAGCAAACTGCCCGTTCATCATCCACGCATAGTCGAACACAAGTGGCATCATCTCTGTTGATTGTAGTAGGCGGTAACTGCAACGCCATGAGCCTTGTCGTGTGTCTTTGTCAGGAAGCAGCGCGTGCAATAAGTCTCTTGCCGCACTAGGGTTATCTTGCAAGTGATTTAGGTGCCAATGCAGCTCTTGGTCTTCAGGGATCTCTCCGCCGTCATCAACGCAAAACCATTGGCTTGAAAAATCTCGTTGGTCTGAAATGTTATCGAACGAATCTGTTAATGTATTCGCAATCGCACTGCCTAAATGACCGTGATCCTCCAGAGGTTTGACTAAAAAGTCTTTGATACCAAATCGTAATGCTTTCGCCACATCAGACATATCATCGGTGCCAGACACAACGATCATAGGCAGTGACGGATACTCTAAACTGAGCTCTTCTACAAGCTCAATGCCATCCAGAATTGGCATTGATAAGTCACACACAATTAAATCTGGCGCTGAGTCTCTAAGCTTTTGCAGAGCGTCCAGCCCATTTTCAGCCTCAACCACTTTATAACCAATCTTGTCTAAATACGCGCTGGTTATCCGGCGAAAAATAGGATCATCATCAACCAACATAACGCATTTTTGATTGAGAGCTTCCTGAGCCGAGGTCATAACTGGCTGACTGTGAGTTTTGTACATAATCTCTAACCTCACAAAACTAAGTCGAATTATTATTGTTATCTGTTCCAAGAACTAATATAAAACTTAGTAACAAATTGCTAAATACACAAATACGTACTCTTTACTGGAAATTCGTGACAAGGGTTGGAATACTGGTAAATAGTGCAACGAATTGACGTAACGCAAACATTGATCTCACTATTACGTATAAATTAGATGAGATTGTAAACAAATGTGTCTGGATTTATGAAATTAGATGATTTAAACCTCTTTCGACTTGTCGTTGAAAATGGGAGCTACACCGCAACATCACGCAAGACTATGATTCCGGTTGCGACCATTACACGACGCATCCAAGCCTTAGAAGATTCACTAAACCTAAGACTTCTCAATAGACACGCGCGTAAACTCTCTTTAACAGAGGCAGGCGAACGTTTCTTCAACGAATGCTCTCCGTTACTGCAACGTCTATCTTCTACTGCAGAAGAACTGACTGACGTTTGTAAAGGAGCTTCCGGTAAGATTCGCATTACGGCACCCTCAAACCTGACCAAGCGCATGATGATGCCGATGTTCAGTGAATTCATGACTCAATATCCTGATATTAATATTGAGCTGATGATGAACAACCAAGCCGATCAGCTTGATCCAACCGAGTGGGACGTGATTTTCAGAGTAGGTCCACAACGTGATTCAAGCCTAATCGCTCGAAAAATCAGTGAAGTAAAAGATATTCTTATCGCAAGTCCTGACTACCTAGCGAAGAACCCGGCACCAAGTCATGCAGAAGAGCTCGCGAATCATTCGCTACTTAAAGGCTATCCGCTGATTAAGTGGCAGCTGAGTAATTCAAATGAAGAGACTGTGGTGAATAGCGAGAAAGGCCGTTTCAACGCGAATGCGCTCAATGTCGTGAGACAAGCATGTTCAGAAGGCCTTGGTATCACCCTAATGCCCGACGTTATGATCCGCGAATACATTGAAGATGGCAGCTTAGTGCAAGTCTTAGAGGACTGGAGCGCTAACCCTCGTGATATTTACATGCTTTACAACCACAAAGACCACCTGCCAGAGAAGGTTAGATTGTTTATCGATTTTGTGATCGCATACCACATTCACTAAGATTCAATCCCCTTCCCAGCAAACAAAAAAACCAGAGTCGATGCTCTGGTTTTTTATTACTCATTTTTATGAGTACGCTAAGCGCCTTCGTTATGTAGCTCTAGGTTCGCGAGATCTTGTTGGATTTCACGCTCAACCTTTGAATCGTCATTACGTAAAGAGTCTAGGAAATCTAGGTACGCTTGGTCGATATCGCCCGTTACATACTCACCGTTGAATACGGATGTATCAAAACGAGAGATGTCTTGATTACCCATACCAACTGCAGAGATTAAGTCTGGTAACGTTTGGAAAATCAAAGCATCTGCACCAATCTGCTTACAAATCGTTTCGTTATCACGACCATGAGCAATTAACTCAGTCGCGCTCGGCATATCAATGCCGTAAACGTTCGGGAAGCGAACCTCCGGAGCGGCAGAAACCATGAAGACTTTGTTTGCACCAGAATCACGAGCCATCTCAATGATCTGCTCTGATGTTGTACCACGAACAATCGAGTCATCAACCAGTAGAACGTTCTTACCTTTAAACTCAGAACGAATCGCGTTGAGTTTACGGCGAACCGACTTCTTACGTTGTTGCTGACCAGGCATGATAAACGTGCGGCCAACGTAACGGTTTTTCACGAAACCTTGACGATATGGCTTATCAATCGCTTGAGCAATTCGTAGAGCAATATCATTTGATGTTTCAGGAATTGGAATAACCACGTCAATGTCTAGGTCTGCGTACTCTTCTTTAATACGCTTACCTAACATCTCACCCATCTCAACCCGTGCGCTGTAAACCGAAATTTTATCGATGAATGAATCAGGACGAGCAAAATAAACAAACTCGAAAATACATGGGTTTAGTTGTGGGTTGTCTGCGCATTGTTTAGTGAAAAGCTTACCATCGAATGTTGCATAGATAGCTTCACCAGGAGCAACATCGCGCATAAAATCAAAACCAACAGCGTCTAACGCTACTGACTCAGACGCAACCATGTACTCTGTTTTACCGTTAATTTCACGCTTACCAAGACACAGTGGACGAATACCATGTGGGTCACGGAATGCGATCATGCCGTGTCCGATGATCATCGCTGTCACTGCGTAAGCACCACGAATAGTGCGGTGCACGTTTGCAACTGCGCGGAAAACGTCGTCTGAAGTCACGTTACCTTTTACGGTATCGATCTCATGAGCCAATACGTTTAGTAGAACTTCAGAGTCAGAGGTTGTGTTGACATGACGGCGGTCTTTTTCGAACAACTTCTCACGAACTTCGCTTGCATTCGTTAGGTTACCGTTGTGCGCCAGCGTGATGCCAAATGGAGAGTTTACGTAGAAAGGTTGAGCTTCAGAAGCACTCGAACTTCCCGCTGTAGGATAACGAACATGACCAATACCCACGTTACCTTGGAGGCGCTGCATGTGTTTTGCTTCAAAAACATCTTTAACTAAACCGTTCGCCTTACGCAGACGAAAACGATTGCTTTCTATGGTACAAATACCTGCGGCATCTTGGCCACGATGCTGCAATACCGTTAAAGCGTCATAAATAGACTGGTTTACAGGTGTTGAACCCACGATTCCAACAATACCACACATGTCCTAATCCTCGATTTTCGACATTAACTGGCGCTAGAGCGCGCCAGATAAGAAACTAGATGTTGCTTGTAAATGCTCGAAGAACGGCGCAATGATTCGGCTAAACTCCGGAACCAATTGCGAATTCTTCCACCACTCAGAACTTGGGAATGCAGTAAACGCATCCATGAAAAACAACACTGCAGAAACAATCAAAACACCACGTAAGCCACCAAAGACGACACCGAGGATTCTGTCTGTACCCGACAGGCCTGTTTTCTGAACTAGTTGCCCGATGACATAGTTAACTAAGGCACCAACAACTAACGTTGCAACAAACAATGCTGCTATCGCAGTTCCGTTTCGAAACATCTCATCTTCAATATTGGTGAAGTACATTGCTAATTTAGCGTAGTACTGGCTAGCAATAAAAAATGCTCCAAACCAAATAACAAGTGACAACGCTTCTTTAGCGAAACCGCGAACTAAACTGATCACGGCAGAGAAGCCGATCACGCCTAAAATGACAAAATCTAACCAATTCATGAATTCTTCATCTTAAGTTGGCGCGCATTTTAACAGAAAAAATGCTGACGCAAACGTTTTCTTATGGATTTAACGGTTTAAATTTGAGCAATTGGCCTTTTGAACCCGTAATTTTTTCTAATTCCTTAATTTGTCGCTCAAGTTTGGATTTAGAAACATCCGGGCCAATAATTACTCGCGTAAATGTTTTTTCTTGCTTGGTATGAGCCTGATAACCACGCTTCTGTAAATCCTTAACAACGTTTTTTGCGTTGTCAGCATTCTTCAAAGCCATCAATTGAATAATCCAAGCACTGTCTTGGTATTCATTTTTTTCAGATACCGGCTTAACCACCACCGCCACTTTATCCGCTTCTTTGTTACTGGAAGCCGACGCAGTTTGCGTATTTGACTTATCAGTACGACCACTGTCAACCACTTGCTCAACCGGAGAGTCCGGCAGTGCAATCTGATCTTCAACAGGATCGAGCACTTCAAACACTTCAACATTACTATCAAGCTCAGGCTTAATCGGAATGCTTGCAAACTCTTCTTTATAGTGGAGCTTCTTACCATCCAGCACATCGGGCAATACAATCACGCCAATGGCCACTAAAATGATGGTGCCGACTAATCGGCTTTGGAATTTACTTGCCATTTAGTTTCCTTTTTTCTGCCAATGCTCCAACACTTCACCCACGGTATGGAAAGAACCGACAACCAACACAACATCGTCATCTATAACAGAAGCTAAAGCCGCTTCAAACGCTACAACAGGGTTTGAATACTGCTCTACACCTTCAGGTAAGCTTTGACACAATTCAGCGGCTGTTGCGGCTCGTGGGCCGTTCAGCGAAGCTGGGTACCAATGTGTTGTTATTGGAGCTAATACTTCCAATGTCGCGGGGATATCTTTGTCATGAAGCATGGCGACTACAACGTGTAAATTTTTGCCTGCGTACTTCTTCGCGACTTGCTGCGCAAAGTACTCAGCAGAATGCGGGTTGTGTGCTACATCAAGCACAATCACCGGTTGTTCGCTAATTTGCTGCATACGCCCAGGAAGCTGCGCATTCTTCATACCGTTAACAACGTTCACATCACTAATGCTTAGTTCTGAAGTACCTAATGCCATCAGCGCGGTGGCTGCGTTCGGCAGCGGTAAGCTCGGGATAGGTAGCGATTCTAACTGGAATGCACCACTGCGCCAGTTCCAAGTATCACCATCTACATCATAGGTGTATTGAATCCCTACTTGGTAGAACTCAGCGTTAATATCATCAGCGTGTGCCGCAACCGTAGCTGGTGGTTTGGGTTGACCACAGATAGCTGGTTTACCGCTACGATAAATGCCCGCTTTCTCAAAACCGATCACATTAATGTCATCACCTAGCCAGTCAACATGGTCGACAGCCAAGCTAGTAATCACAGAAACGTCATGCTCAACGATATTGGTCGCGTCTAAACGTCCGCCTAGACCCACTTCTAACAATACAACGTCAACCGCTTCGGTTTGAAAAGCACGTAACGCTGCTAAAGTGCCATATTCAAAAAAGCTAAGGCTGATTTCACCACGTTCTTTCTCAATGAAATCGAAAGACTGAACCATTTTTTGATCAGACAGATCTTTGCCATTGATACGAACACGTTCGTTGTAGCGAATTAAGTGAGGGGAGCTGTAGACACCAACAGAGTAACCAGCATCCAATAGAATAGCTTCCATGAGTGCACATGTTGAGCCCTTGCCGTTGGTTCCAGCAACAGTAATAACATGTTGAGCAGGTTTGGTGAGGTTTGCCTTAGAGGCGACAGCTTGAACTCGGTCTAAACCAAGATCAATAGCGCTTGTGTGGATGTTTGATAAATAATCAAGCCACATCTCCAAAGAGGATGTGGCTTGAGGAATAGGTTGTTGACTCATCTAACTCATAACCATAATTAAGTAGGTTTGTTAGAAGGTACTTTACCCTTTTTCTGGCGCTTCTGGTACTTCATAAGCAGCTTCATTCGGTGAATCGTTCACAGAAACTACTAATGGTGAAGGCTGATTGGTCATTTTAGCAACAAGGCTTGCAACGCGCTGACGCATCTCACGACGGTCAACGATCATGTCGATAGCACCGTGGTCTAGTAGGAACTCACTGCGTTGGAAACCTTCAGGAAGGTCTTCACGTACAGTTTGCTCGATTACACGACGTCCAGCAAAACCGATAAGCGCTTTTGGTTCACCGATATTGATATCGCCAAGCATTGCTAAACTTGCAGAAACGCCACCCATTGTTGGATCAGTCATTACTGAAACAAACGGTAGGCCTTTCGCAGATAGACGCTCTAGAGCAGCACTGGTTTTTGCCATTTGCATGAGAGACATCAATGCCTCTTGCATACGAGCACCACCACTTGCCGAGAAACAAACTAAACCACAGTTGTTCTCAATAGCTGCATCTACCGCTTTCACAAAACGAGCACCAACAACAGAACCCATTGAGCCGCCCATAAATGAGAACTCAAAAGCACACGCAACGATAGGTAAACCAAGCAGTTCGCC
This sequence comes from Vibrio sp. 10N.222.54.E6, assembly GCF_041473955.1. NCBI lineage: Bacteria > Pseudomonadati > Pseudomonadota > Gammaproteobacteria > Vibrionales > Vibrionaceae > Vibrio > Vibrio sp. 10N.222.54.E6. The sequence goes on from NZ_JBFRTD010000023.1 coordinate 109,742, forward strand.
TTTCATTGCAACTAATGCGTCTGTTTCACCACTGTTCTTTTGAGCAACAGAGATACGTTCTTTGTAACGCTTAGAGTCTTTAAACTTCAGCTTGTCTTGTGGCTCAAGATCAGTACCTAGTTCAACACGCTCACCTTTGTCTAGGAATGTATCCAGACGGCGACGTGCTTTCATACGCATGTGATGGTCACATTTTGGACATACTTCTAGGTTACGCTCTAGTTCAGCATGGTAAAGAACCTGCTCACAAGAAGTACATTTAGTCCAAACACCCTCAGGGATTGACGCTTTACGAGATGTTACGATGTTGCTTTTTTCTAAAATCTTTTCAAGCCAACTCATGGAAGACCTTTTTGTTTCGATTCCTCCGCTTGATTGCGAAAGAAATAAATTTGGGAATTATGCCGGGAATTAAAGCACATAAAACAGCGACTGTAGATAAAAAACTGGTTGTACCTATTTTCCGTGACTATTTTACGCACGAAACCGTAATATTTTTTGAACCTAAGTCTCACATTTAGTTCAAATTATCCGGCAAAAATAGAGGGCCAATAGGCTCTCTTGGTAGTCCAAAATGTTCAGGATAATCAACATCTACTAAGTATAAGCCTTCCGCTTTCGCTGTCGCGCCTGCCACTTTTCGATCTTTAGCCTCTAAAAGCCACTGAATCCACTCTGGTTTTTGATCACCTTTACCTACCGCAATTAGGCTACCAGTAATATTCCTCACCATATGGTGAACAAACGCATTCGCTTTAATATCGATCACTATGTAATGCCCATGACGAGTCACGTTTAAGTGAATCATGTTTCTCCATGGGCTACGAGATTGACAATGTGTTGCCCTGAACGAAGTAAAGTCATTCTCACCAAGTAAGTACTGACCCGCTTCATGCATCTTTTTCTCATCAAGGTGACCATGGTAATGGCTCACACCTGAATTCAAAATGCCAGGACGTAGAGCATGGTTAAAGATAATGTAGCGATAACGGCGTGCTGTTGCAGAAAAACGAGCATGGAAATCCTCATTCACTTCTGTTGCCCAACGAACGGCAATATCTTTTGGCATGTTGGCATTTGCGCCCATTGTCCATGCAACCATTTTACGATCGACATTAGTTTCAAAGTGAACGACTTGTCCCGTACCGTGGACACCGGCATCTGTGCGACCAGCACACATAACTTCTACAGGGTGATTCGCGACAACTGAAAGAGCCTTTTCCAATTCTTCTTGGACACTTTTCACGTCTCGTTGGCGCTGCCAACCAAAGTAGTGGGTACCGTTATATTCAATACCTAAAGCAATTTTCATGTTCTTGTTCTCTTTGAAAATGGGCGAGAAGTATATACGGAAATGAGTGCTAGCCCAAATAGGATGGGGCTAAAACTTCAATAAACAATCACTACCGCCTAGACGGTGGTTTTAGCAAGCTAAATAAAATAGACGCTAACTGTATCGCCCTAAAATAAAGGGTAGCCAACGCTACCCTTTATAATTTTTTGAATTTATCGACCGTTTAACGTATCGATAAGATTCTTTGCCTCTCGACGAATATCATCACTGCCGTCAACGATAGCCTCTTCTAGAAGCTTAATTGCACCTTGTGAGTCACTCATCTCGATGTAGATTTTAGCCAAATCGAGCTTACCAGCGGCTTCTGCGTTGCTATCGACATCGTAATTACCAATGTCACCGATAACGTCTGGGAATTCATTTAGGCCAACATCTAGCTTCAACTCTTCGTCATCTGGATTAATCGCGTCTTCGCCTTCTTGCTCAACTTGAGCCATCAGCTCATCAATCGTCATGTATTGCTTATCACGACCTTTATCTGACTCGGTTAAGTTGTCTTGTTGAGCCCAATTCTCTTGTTTGATTTTTGGTTCAGCTTGTTGATCTGCCGACGCCCAAATCTCCTGTTGATCATCAGGCACATCATTATGCATGCTAGATTGCTGCTCAGGAGCTAGGTTGAAGCCTTTCCAGTCTTCGCCGCCAACTTCAAGCATGGCGTCAATATCGAGCCCTGCACTATCAATCGATGTAGCATCCAGTGGCTTGTCGAACATGCTGTCGACAGAGTCTTGAACATCTTCAGAAAGTAATTCAGCTAATGCTGTCTCATCAAAATCCTCAAAACCTTCTAACAGATCGTCTTGAACTGTTGTAGGCACTGAGCTTAACTCAGAAGGTACCGGGCTTAATTCTGACGGAGAATCGAGTGATTCATCAGGTTGTGTGAAACTAGTCAAATCAGACTCTTCTGCACCTGGGAAGCCTTCTGCGTCTGAGAAATCTTCTGTATCCGAGAAGTCATCACCATGACTAAAACTCTGCGGGTTTGAAAATAAATCATGCAGCGCATCTTGTTCTTCACCCTGTGGGCTGAAAGAAGTCAGTGGCGTTGGTTTCTCAGCAAACGCATCGGAGATAGCTTCGTCTTCACCGTATTCCGGCAAATCAAACTCATCGAGCTCTACGCCTTGCTCTTCCGCTACAGGCTCACCACTGCTTTGTTCGATGTCATCTAAGACTGAATCCGCTTTTGCGCTCTCTTCATCGTATTCAGGCAGGTCAAGGTCATCGAACTCAAACTTTTCGGACTCTGGAGCAAGATCTTGCTCTAACTGCGCTTCATCCGGTTCGCTAACCACTTCCGCCAACGCATCTTCTTCGCCAAACTCTGGAAGCTCTAAATCATCAAACGAGAACTCGTCTTCGCCTTCTTGCCCTAAAATTTCTGCTTGTTTCGTTTCTTCAACTTGAGGAGCCGTTTCAGCTTGAGGCTCAGGTGTTGATTCTGATTCTGGGTCTAATTGAGCATCAACAATAGGGACTTCTGACTCCGTTGTTACTTCAGCATCCGCTTCTGCCAAGGCATCTTCTTCACCAAACTCTGGAAGATCAAAATCATCAATCGAGAACTCATCTTCGCCTTCTTGATCTACCGCTTCAGCTTGTTCCGTTGCTTCTACTTGAAGTTCGGTTTCAACTTGTTGTGCAGCTTCAACTTGCGGTTCATGGTCTAACTGAGGTTCAACAGCAGGAACCACAGGCTCTTCCGCTACTTCATCAACTTGTGCCAATGTTTCTTGTTGAGCCGTATCATCTTCAATCAGCCAATCATCGTCTTCTGGCACACCGAATTCATTTGGAACGATCTCTGGCATATGTGCAGCACGAACTGGCTCTGGCTCTGGCTCTGGCTCTGGCTCTGGCTCTGGCTCTGGCAAGGATTCAACGACATCTTCAAACTGATCGCTACCTTGGATTTTCGGTTCAAAGTCAAAATCAGAGGCAACATTCGCAGGCGACTCTACATCGTCTATAGCTTCGGCTAACCAGTCTTCAACCGTCTCTTCATCATCTTCAGAGAGATCATTTAAAGACGATGGCGATACTTGCTCTTCATAACTAGCAGCGATGTCTTCACGCTGTTCTTGGGCGTCGGCTTCTTTCGGCTCTGGTTCTGCTTCTTGTTGTACAGTTTCTTCTTGAACTCGCTCTTCAAAAACTGGTTTGTCAAAATCAGAATTCTCAGAGAGCAGTGAGTCGATATCCAGTTCATCATCTTCAACCGATGATGCGGTTTCTTCAGCGGATACTATTTTTTCCGCTGACACTTCGTTGCTGTCTGAAAGAGACGCTTGCTCTGGTTCAACCGCATTTTCAATTAATGACTCAACAGGCTCTTCTGTCGCTGGCAATAAATCATTGTCATCAGAAGTCATTAACTCATCAATCAATGCTTCGTCTGTTGTTTCTAGCGAGTCATCAAGTAAAGCATCTGTTGCCGGTGCGACACCGAACAAATCATCGATAAAGTCATCACGATTAAAGGCTTCATTATTTTCTGGCTTAACGTCTGCACTGTCTTGAATCACTTCCGAATCTAACGATTCATCACTAATGACTTCAGCTTGTGGTGTTGCACTAATGTCCGATGCTTGCTCAGACTCAGCTTCAGGTGTTTCTGAGGTTAACGGAGTAAGTTCGACGTCTGAATCCTTTTCGGACTCATCGCTGGCGTTGTCAAAACCAAAGGCTTCGTCTAACTCTTTATCAAACGCCTTCTCTTCAGGTTCAAGTTCGTCTTCAATGCCACTTGTCAGTAGATCATCAAATGGGTCTAAAGAGTCTGAATCTTGTTCATCGGTTTCACCGACTGATAGATCATTACCTAGCAGTTCATCTAACGTCTCGTCACCTTCGACGGCAACTTGAGCATCATTGGCGTCTTCGTCTAGAAAATCATCTAGTAAGTCTGTGCTCTCGGCATCGAGTTCAAAGTCATCATCAGAATCATCAATCAACTCATCCAAGGTTTCAGTACTGTCTTCCGAAATATCTAGCTCATCATCGGTCGACAAGCCTGAGAGTTCTTCGAGTTCAGATAATGAGTCAAAACCTAGAGGATCACTCTCAGAATCATCATCCGATTCATCTTCCAACATATCATCTAGGAGATCTGTTGAATTACTGAGATCAACATCATCCCCTGTCAATTGCTCATCGAGCAGGTCGACACTGCCTTGAGTTTCTTCACTTTCGGTTGGCAGATCAAACTGAGAAAGGATGTTATCGATATCATCATCAGACGCCAAAGCGCTGTTTAGATTCTCAGCAACCTCGTCATCATTATCGAGATTCACAGGCTCATTGACTTGATCGTTCTGAGCCGCAACCTGAGCGAAGATGTCATCAATATCAAATTCATCGTTGCTCACGCCCGCAGGTGCAGTATCGCTCTGTTGTTCAGAGATAAGCGCATCAATGTCAAAATCATCGGTTGCTGATGTGTCGGTATTAGAAATCGAATCACTTTGCTCTTCTGAGATTAAAGCATCAATATCGAAGCTATCATCATCTTCATCATCAAGCGCAAATAGATCATCTAATAGAGATTGGTCTAGTTCGTTAGAGCCTAGATCTTCAGTCTCAGAATCCTGTGATAGTAGCGATTCAATATCTTCATTCGACATTGAGTTATCATCTGAAAGATCAAAATCGGCCTCATCAGAACCGAGTTCGCTTTCTGATGTTTTATCGAGTGCACGCTCCATCTCTTCAAGACCAAGCGCCTTGTCATCGCCATTGACACTAATGCCGTTGCTGCTGTCTAACTCCAGATCATCGAAGTTAGTGTCTAAGTCACCATTTTCGCCAATACTCGCAAATGGGTCATCATCGTCATCATCGAGATTAAAATCGAGATCAGAATCATCTAAACCTGCAAATACATCTTCTTCAGGCGATGCTTGGTCATCAAATAACTTATCAGCATCATCTTCATTGCCAAATTGTTCATCGTCTAAAGACAATTCATTATCAAAGTCGTCCATCTCGTCGCCTAAAGCGATAGGCGCGACGCTACTTGCATCTGATTGAATTGGTTGGTCTTGTGTCGGCTGCTGCTCATCATTTTTAGAACTGCGCCCCAACAAAATCACTATGATAAGACCAAGTAGAAGGCCTGGAATAACCGCAAGAGCAGTAACTAACCAGCCATTTGATAACAATTGATCCATGGCACTTGGAGCCATTTTTGCAATCTCAGCGTTCTTTCTACGCTCTTCATCAAGCAGCTTTTCCACTTCGCTACGAATGCGGTCTTCATCACTAAGTTCTGTTTTTAGCTCATCCACTTCCAATTGAACATTCGACAACATCAGACGAAGTTGATGGTTTTTCTCTTCAAGTGACAATAGCTCAGTTTCTGAAAGCTCTAGCTGTTTCTCTAACTTATTCACCTCTCGGGTTGGAGCCGATTGAGCTTGAGATGATTGAGTTGGAGACAATGGCTTTTTAGCGGCTTCAGTAGTGCTTACTTGCTTAGCAAGAGCAACATTTTTTGCATCAGAACTCGACGCTTTTGGTTTTGAAGCGACAGGCTTACTTGCAGGAGCATCGAGCTTAGCAAGGTGCGTATTCATGATGTTAACGGCTTGCTGTGTAGAACTTGCACGTGCTTGCTCTAAAGAAGGCACTCGTAAATTACTGGCAGGCAGCAAGCTGTGGATATTCTGGTTTTCAAACGCTTGTGGATTTAGACGATAAATAGCCAACAAGGTTTGCTGAACTGAAACGGAATTATCAGGGCGTAACTTTGAGGCAATTGACCACAATGTTTCCGACCCCAAAGTTGGGCCGTAAAAACGAGAAGGCCCAGCACGATTCAATTGTGCTCTTTGAAGAGGTTCGGAAAACGTAGGCGCTGATTGTATCTGGCCATTAGGCCCTACAACTCGAATGGAATCTGCACGAACAACGGAAATCTGAGTCGCCATGAGAATGGCAAAAGGCATTAACCACGGCTTGAAAAATTGAAACATAAAAGGCTCAGCTAGGTGCTTAAATTCGAATAAATTGATGAACTGTTAAATATATCGGATAAACGACGTAAAGCTATAGAGATGAAAACAAAAAATGTGTTGCAGCGACAATATTCGCAGCAATTTCACACAATTTGACTAACAATATTTTCAATCGATTAAAAAAGCCCCACTAAAAGAGTGAGGCTTGTTTATCAAAGCAGTGAAGCTTAGAAGTAATCGCGAATCAGAACTTCAGCGATTTGAACTGCGTTTGTTGCTGCGCCTTTACGAACGTTATCAGCGACAACCCACATGTTCACACCGCTGTGATGGCTGATGTCGTTACGAATACGACCAACCATTACGTGGTCTTTACCACCAGCATCACGAACCTGAGTTGGGAAATCTAGAGCTTGGAAAACTTCTACGCCTTCCGTGTTCTCTAGAAGCTGAACCACTTGCTCTGCACCGATTGGCGCGCGAGTTTCAATGTGTAGAGACTCTGCGTGACCGTAGAATACTGGTACGCGAACACAAGTCGGGTTAACCGTGATTGATGAATCAGCAAAGATCTTTTGAGTTTCCCAAACCATCTTCATTTCTTCACGTGTGTAGCCGTTCTCTGTAAATTCATCAATTTGAGGAATACAGTTGAACGCGATCTGCTGTGAGAACGCTGACTTGTCAGCTGGCATACCGTTAAGAAGCTTAGCCGTTTGACCTGCTAGCTCATCGATACCCGGCTTACCTGCACCAGACACAGATTGGTAAGTTGAAACGTTAATACGCTCAAGACCCACTTCATCGTGAATCGGTTTAAGTGCTACTACCATCTGAATAGTAGAACAGTTCGGGTTCGCAATGATGTTGCGGTTACGGAACTCAGCAATCGCTTCAGGGTTCACTTCAGGCACAACTAGAGGAACATCGTATTCGTAACGGAAACGTGAGGTGTTATCGATAACAACCACACCTTCGTCAGCGGCGATTGGAGCCCAACGTTCTGAAAGCTCGCTACCTGCAGAGAAAAACGCAATATGTACTTGAGACCAATCGAAGTCTTCTACGTTTTGTACTTGTATTGTTTTGCCGTTAAAACGGGAAGTTTTGCCTTCACTACGTTCACTTGCTAGTAAGTGCATTTCACCGACAGGGAATTTACGCTCTTTAAGTACTTCAAGAATGGTTTCACCAACCGCACCAGTCGCACCTAAAATAGCAATATTAAATTCTTGGCTCATTGTTTCTCTCTTTTATAAAGTTGGCTTTACCATAAAACCGAGTTTAGATAACGGCGTTAAATTACAAGATTCGTCGCCCGTTAACTCGACTGCACTGTACTCTCTGCGGTCCCAATATTCTTTACGCATCTTGTCAAAAGAACCCGGCGTAGAGATATTGCGACGGAATAAGGCGTCGTCTTTGCGCACATCATAGATCAACTGAGTCAAATTGTGCAGTGTTGCTTCATCCCAAGCTCTATCTAATTTCATTTGAGGCACTGGCGCTGTCGGCAGAAGGTCGCTTGCATAAGCACGCTGTTCAGTACCTAAAAACTCACAATAACTGTTGAAGATCATGGTGGTACCACGCGCTTTACCCTCTAAACCGTAGCCCGCTACGTGAGGTGTTGCAAAAGCGAGCAACGGAAGAAGTTCAAAGTCGACTTCAGGTTCAAACTCAAATACATCAAGAACGGCAGTGAAACCATCGGCTTTTTGCAAGCGAGCTTTTAACGCTTGGTTATCAACAACTGGGCCACGAGCCGCATTAATCAGAATTTGATCAGCACGTAAATTGTTCAGTACTTGCTCATTGATCAAATGATGCGTTGGGAACTCACCTGTCTTAGTGATTGGCGTATGCAGAGTGATGACGTCTGACTGCTCAAGCAGAGTATCTAGCTCAGTAAATTCGCGAGTATCACCCTCTTGCTGTTTTAGAGGATCGTTCAGCAGAACTTTAATACCAATACCTTCAAGGCACTTTGCTAAATAGCTACCCACTTGGCCACAGCCGATAATACCGACCGTTTTTTCGAATACAGAGAAACCTTGCTGCTGAGCCAACACCATCATCGCGCTGAACGCGTACTCAGCCACACCCACCTTGTTACAGCCTGGGGCTGCAGTAAAGAAAATGCCACGTTCTTTCATCAATTCTTGGTCGACATGATCCATACCTGCCGTCGCTGTGCCGACAAACTTCAGCTTGTTGGCTTTGCTGATCAATGACTCGTTCACCTTGGTGACAGAGCGAATCATCAAAGCGTCTACGTCAACTAGGTCGTCAGCCGTTAATGTGCGACCAGACTTCATTGTCACTTCCCCTAGCTGGCTAAAAAGCGCTTCAGCATAAGGCATATTTTCGTCGATTAAGATTTTCATTTGGCGAGTACTTTTGTTGGGGTCTATCGACCTAAATGTGAATTGAAATGATTGTGCAAAATTCCACACACGGTGTCGAGTAGCAATTGGAATACATTATAAATAAAGGGCTGAATCGCCTAGTCTGCACAAACAAGAACAGAAATAAGAACCAAGACCTAAAATCAAAAAGCAAAAGTCAGAAGACTAAAACGAAAAATGCCCGATTGAATAAACAATCGGGCAAACATCCAGAACAAAAGGATCCTATCTCGCTCTCCAGGAGACAGAGTCTTGCGTCTGTTCAACCAGTACTAACCAAAGCCAGTACTGATCAAGCTCTGGAAACCTTTCAACTTCTAAATCTTGATTTAAAAAGCTATTTTCTAAAGCGAAGCTTACAAAGCTAGGGTTAAAAAACACGCTTAAAACCATATTTATAAAAGCTATGTTCTGATGGTCATGATTACTGGGTGACCTGTGCGTGTTGAATCAGCACTCACGTCACCCATTAACGATTAACCTTTTATTAATTTAACCTTAGCTTCAATTAGCCTTGGTATTTTTTGATTACTAGCGTTGCGTTCGTACCGCCGAAACCAAAGCTGTTAGACATAACCGTTGTTAGCTCTTGTTCACGAGCTTCGGTTACGATGTCTAGGCCTTCGCCCGCTTCGTCTAGGTTTGCAACGTTAATGCTTGGTGCGATGAAGCCGTTATCAAGCATTAGCGTTGAGTAAATTGCTTCGTGTACACCAGCCGCACCTAGAGCGTGACCTGTCATCGCTTTAGTTGCTGAGATTGCAGGGCTGTTGCCGCCAAAGACTTCTTGGATTGCGCCAAGTTCTTTAACGTCACCTACAGGAGTTGAAGTACCGTGAGTGTTCACGTAGTCAACGCCATCAACGTTTTGCATTGCCATCTTCATACAACGAACCGCGCCTTCACCAGAAGGAGCAACCATGTCGTAGCCATCTGAAGTTGCGCCGTAACCCACGATCTCACCGTAAATTTTTGCGCCACGAGCAACAGCGTGCTCAAGTTCTTCGATAACTAGCATACCGCCGCCACCAGAGATAACGAAACCGTCACGGTCAGCATCATAAGTACGAGAAGCCAATTCTGGAGTGTCGTTGTACTTAGTAGAAAGTGCGCCCATTGCGTCGAACATCATAGTCAGAGACCAATCTAGTTCTTCACCGCCACCAGCGAATACTACGTCTTGCTTACCAAGTTGGATAAGCTCCATTGCGTGACCGATACAGTGTGCAGATGTTGCACATGCAGAACTCATAGAGTAGTTCACACCGCGGATTTTGAAAGGTGTTGCTAGACAAGCAGAAACCGTAGAAGCCATTGTACGTGGAACCATGTATGGGCCAACGCGCTTCACGCCTTTTTCACGGATGATGTCTACTGCGTTTACTTGGTTTAGAGATGAAGCACCACCTGAACCCGCTACGATACCCGTGCGGTCATTAGATACTTGATCTTCAGTTAAACCAGAGTCAGCAATTGCTTGCTCCATTGAAAGATAAGCGAATGCCGCTGCATCACCCATAAAGCGCATTTTTTTGCGATCGATATGGTCAGCAGGGTTCATTTTTAGGTTACCCCAAACTTGAGAGCGCAAGCCATTTTCCTTGAACTGCTCTGAAGCGGTAATACCTGATTTACCCTCTTTCAGTGATGCTAAAACTTCTTCGACGTTGTTACCGATACTTGAAACAATACCCATACCGGTGATTACGACTCGTTTCATGTGACATTCCTATAATTCTAAATTCAGCTAGATGATAACTAAGAAGCCTAACAAAAGTGGTCAGCTTTCCTAGAAATTCGTACAATCCCTACCAACATATCGCTTCAAATCACAAAATGATAGATTTTATGACTTCAATTACTAATGCAGAGCTGGAATGGAATGAGTCTGGCACGCCAGTTTCAGACCAATTTGACGACGTTTACTTCTCTAATGTTAACGGTTTAGAAGAAACTCGCTACGTCTTTTTAAAACAAAACCACCTTCCAGAGCGTTGGGTTGAACATCAACAACGCCGTTTTGTGATTGCTGAAACCGGTTTTGGTACAGGTTTAAACTTTCTCGCAGTCTGGCAATGGTTCGATGCTTTTCTTAAAGATAACCCACAAGCTACGACCAAAGAGTTACATTTCATCAGTTTTGAAAAATATCCTTTAAATAAAGATGATCTAATCAAAGCGCACCAATCGTGGCCAGAATTAGCGGAGTATGCGACACAACTCCAAGAACACTACCCGATTGCCCTGCCCGAATGTCACCGCATTGTGTTAGGCGATGGTGCTATCACGCTTGATTTGTGGTTTGGTGATATTAAGGATTGTATGCCAAACGTGCCGACCCCTCGCAAAGGTTTAGTCGATGCGTGGTTCTTAGATGGCTTTGCTCCAAGCAAAAACCCTGAAATGTGGAATCAAAACCTATTCAACGGCATGGCCAAACTGGCAAAGCAAGATTGCAGCTGCGCCACCTTCACCGCAGCAGGCTTCGTTCGCCGTGGGCTGATTGAAGCCGGCTTTGAAATGAAAAAGGTTAAAGGCTTTGGTACTAAGCGAGAAATGATTGCAGGCCGACTTGGCGAAAAGCGCGCTCACACCAACATCAAACCTTGGTATGGCCTAGCTCAACACAGTAATTCACAAGATATAGCCATTATCGGTGGTGGTGTCGCCAGTGCTGCATTAGCCAAAACGCTAAGCCGACGTGGTAAAAACATCACCCTTTATTGTGAACACCCACAAGCTGCGGGCAATGCCTCAGGTAACAACCAAGGCGCCATTTATCCGCTACTCAGCGAAGCGACATCTAATGTTTCAAGAATATTTGGTCCGGGCTTATTGTTTGCCCGCCAATTTATTAATCAAGCAGCACAATCAGTAAACTTCGATCACAATTGGTGTGGCGTGAACATTTTGATGTGGGATGAAGGCTCCACTAAAAAGCTCAATCGCATGTTAGAAGGCAATTTCCACACAGATCTGATTCAGCGTTTAACGCCAGAGCAAGCCAACGAAAAGATTGGCTTACCAGTCGATAAAGAGAGTGTCTACTTTCCACTGGGAGGTTGGTTAAGCCCTCTCCAACTGACTCAAGGTTTGATTGGCAGGTTAGAAGAGACCAACCAAGTGAGCGCGCACTATCAACATCAAGTGACTCAACTTGAGTGGCTCGAAGTTGAACAACAATGGCAACTCACCATTGAGACACCACAAGGTGAGATTCAAACCAAGCACGACCAAGTAGTTGTCGCGAACGGACACAAGTTCACTCAGTTTGAGCAGACTCAGCCTGTACCTCTAACTCCAGTTAAAGGCCAAGTGAGCCATATTCCGACCACGGAAAGTCTCAGCCAGCTAAAAACCGTGTTGTGCTTTGATGGCTATCTTACGCCGCAGAATCCAAACAATGCTCATCACTGTATTGGTGCCAACTATGACAAAACCAATATAGACCAAGAATTTGATATTGAGGTTCAGCAGCACAATGGCGATCGCCTACATGGGTCGCTGCCAGACCAAAAGTGGACAAAAGATGTCGACACCAGTGGCAACCTAGCGCGCCAAGGCATCCGCAGCGTAAGCCGTGACCACCTTCCGTTTGTCGGAAACGTTGGCGATTTTGAATCAATCAAAGAACAGTACCAAGACCTGCACAACTTCAACCCGCAACGTCACTCTGTTGATGATGTTCAAACGGTAGCAAGCTTCCCTAACCTATACTGCTTTATCGGGCTAGGCTCACGTGGCTTGAGCTCTGCGCCATTATTAGCTGAAGTGTTAGCATCGCAAATTTGTGGCGAACCGCTTCCCTTACCTGTCGATGTGCTTGAAGCGATTCACCCAAGCAGAATGTGGGTGCGCAGACTGCGTAAAGGTAAGGCATTAACGGCTGGATGGGTTGCAGACAAGCACTCTAAATCAAATTCATAGTTTCTAGTTCAGCTATTCTGAAGTTTCTGAAGTTTCTGAATATCAGAAATATCTAAGGCTAAAAGCTAGAAAGCCCGAGCGACATTATGTCACTCGGGCTTTTTGTTGTTCGTGTTGATCTAAACTGATGTTCTAAATTGAACGATGTTTACAGCTTAGCAACCGCATCTTTGATCTGCTGAGCAATCTCTTCGTTGCTGATAGCGCCAGACTCAAAATCAAAGTTATCGTAGAAGCTAGGCACTGAAAGCGATGCTTTAACGTTACCACCAAAGTACGGAGCCGAACCAGTTGCTGCGCCAAGTACTGTTTGTGCGCCACCAGGGCCTGGTGATGTCGCTAAGTAAACCGCAGGTTTCTCGCCAAATACTGAACGCTCAATGCGTGTCGCCCAGTCAAATAGGTTTTTGTACGCCGCTGGGTAGTGGCCGTTGTGCTCAGCGAAAGAGATAACAAATGCGTCAGCTTCTGCTAGGTCACGTAAGAATGCTTGAGCACCTTCCGCTTGGCCAATCTCTTTTTCAGTGTCTTCACTGAACATAGGAACGTTGTAATCGTTGATGTTTAGAACTTTGACTTCAGCACCTTCAATCAAGTTAGCTGCGTAAGTTGCTAGAGTTTTGTTGATAGAGGTAGAGCTGGTGCTTGCGCCAAATGCGATAACTTTCATGATGTGACCTTTTCTGTGATTCCGTTAAGTGGGATTAGAATAACGTAGTCAGAAAATGGAACCATCACAAGGATTGAACGGACTCATTCAAAAAATTCGAATGAGTCTCAAATTATTGGTTCGCTCAAAAATGAGGAGGGAGAATTGTGAGCGAATAGCGCTAGACGAATAATGCTAAACGACTAAAATTAAGCTTGGTTTTGCAGCTCAACCCAAAGGTCATTAACGATCGTACGATCGGCTGGCGTCAATTCAGAACGTGCGTCTTCTAGGCTCTTCTCAATACGCAACTTAACTTCTGCTACGTCTTCAATGCCGTCTTCTTCACATGAAGCTACTGAAAGAGAAATATGACCACGTAAGTAACCACCAGCAAACAGTTCATCATCTGATGCGTTTTCAATGCGAGCATCAATTAATTCAAGTAGTTTTTCTTCAAATTCGATAATCATAATATTCTCTTATTTCACAATAAATTGGCTAGTACATAAAGGTTCTACATCGTAGAAGCTGCGTAATGCTTCAGAGAGCATTTTCACGCGAGGCGGCAGACCAGCTTCAAAGATACCCATGACTTCGCTGTGTACTTTATTCATAAAGGCCAAACGATCTGGCTCAAAATCGCCGTGTAGATTGTCACAGCTAACATTAAAAGGAAAGCCTGCGCTGGTCGCAATGATCCATTCATACGCTTGTGGGCGAATTTCCACTTTTTCAAACTCAGCTTGAACCGACTCAGTTCGGCCATCAGGCTCATACCAGTAACCAAAATCTTCCAATAAGCGACGCTCAGGACCAGCCACACACCAGTGCGCTATCTCGTGAAGTGCTGAAGCATAAAAGCCACGAGCAAAAACGATACGGTGATGAGGAATCTCCTCATCGGCTGGCAGGTATATAGGCTCGTCCGCTCCCAGTTCTAGCTTAGTATTGAAGCTCTCGAAAAAGGTTTGATTGAAAATGTCGATGATGTCTGGGTATTCGTGTGTCATAAGATCAAATTTAAGTAAAAAGAACTGGGGCATTTTGCGTTTTTTTAAGCGCTCGGTAAAGCCCTATCACTGGCAATGACATTAGGTTGATCATAATACTTTACGATGACAATCGATTGCTGCTCCCAGATTACACCACTTTGAGGTGAATGATTAGTTTAGCTAATCTGAAATGCCTATTCACGGTACAAATATTCATTCGTCAATCAGTGTTTTTACTACTACACTCGCGCTTCATTTTTATATCCCTATGGCCTATAAGACTCCAATTTATAGACCTAAATTATAGAGTTACAGCAATGCTACTAAGTGTTTTGTATATCATTGGCATCACGGCAGAAGCCATGACCGGTGCTCTCAGTGCTGGCAAACAAAAAATGGATTGGTTTGGTGTAATGCTGGTTGCGAGTGCAACGGCAATTGGCGGAGGTACAGTAAGAGATATTTTACTCGGCCATTACCCTTTAGGCTGGGTTGAAAACCCCCAGTACCTGGCGATCACTTGTATTGCTGGTGTTATCACAACGGGATTAGCCAAATGGGTAATCAAGCTAAAAGGCTTGTTCATTCGTTTGGATGCGCTGGGGCTTATCGTATTTAGTATCATTGGTACTAAAGTAGCGATGACCATGGGTCTGCACCCAATGATTTGTATGGTGTCTGCATTAGTGACTGGCGTGTTTGGTGGCCTACTGCGCGATCTTATCTGTCGTCAAACGCCACTAGTCTTGCATGAAGAGTTGTATGCATCTGTCGCCCTTGTCGCTTCAGGCTTGTACTTAGGTCTTCTTGAACTAGGCATAAACGATGTGACCGCGACGATCGTGACATTGGTTGTAGGCTATTTACTGCGCATGGCAGCAGTGAGATTCAAATGGCGCTTGCCTTCGTTCCAGCTTGATCCGGAAAGCTCTGTGCATTAGATAATATATTCTCAATGACGCAGAATATAAAAAGGGTTGCTTCATTACGAAGCAACCCTTTTTGGTTTCTCTCAAATCAGTTTCAAATCTGTTCTGAATAAAACGAAGCAGAACTAGATTTTTGGCGTTTCTGTTGTCACACCAAAGTTTTGACCACGGTGACGCAGTAAGTGGTCAAGCAACACGATAGCCAGCATCGCTTCAGCAATAGGCACTGCACGGATACCAACACATGGATCGTGACGGCCTTTAGTGATTAACTGCGTTGCTTCACCGTCTTTAGTGATCGTGTCACCAGGAACGGTAATGCTTGATGTTGGTTTAAGCGCAATGCTTGCCACAATATCTTGGCCAGTAGAAATACCACCTAAGATACCGCCAGCATGGTTGCTGCTGAAACCTTCCGGAGTTAATGGATCACGGTGTTCACTACCGCGTTGATTAACGACATCGAAGCCATCACCAATCTCAACACCTTTCACCGCATTGATGCTCATTAGAGCGTGCGCGATGTCTGCATCTAGACGATCAAAGATTGGCTCACCAAGGCCTACAGGCACTTTAGTCGCAACTACTTGAATCTTCGCACCGATCGAGTTGCCTTCTTTTAGCAAATCACGAATCAGTTGATCAAATTCAGGTACTTTGTCGGCATCAGGACAGAAGAAAGCGTTGTTTTCGATCTCGTTCCAATCCACTTTATCAATTGAGATATCACCCATTTGAGAAAGATAAGCTTGGATTTCAACACCAAATTCTTGCTTAAGGTATTTCTTCGCAATCGCACCTGCCGCAACACGCATTGCAGTTTCACGAGCAGAAGAGCGACCGCCACCTCGGTAATCACGCACACCGTATTTTTGATGGTAGGTATAATCAGCATGGCCAGGGCGGAACTTGTCTTTAATTTCGGAATAGTCTTTAGAGCGTTGGTCTGTATTTTCAATCAATAGACCAATAGAAGTACCCGTAGTCTGGCCTTCAAATACACCGGATAAAATCTTTACTTCATCCGCTTCACGGCGAGCCGTTGTATAACGAGAAGTACCTGGGCGACGACGATCCAAATCTCTTTGAAGGTCTGCTTCGGTAATTTCTAATCCTGGTGGGCACCCATCTACGATACATCCTAGTGCGATACCGTGACTTTCTCCGAACGTAGTCACGCGGAAATGTTGTCCGATACTGTTTCCTGCCATTACTTCCTCTAAATCAGCCATTGAGCAGAAGGTTTGATTCCTAAACCTACGGGCTAACAGCTTTACTTGTCTATTCTTCGTGAATTCATATTGGCTTTATTACCAAATGATGTAAACCCCAAAAAACCAACAATTTTAACTTTCTATTACATGAGCCGAATGAAATGAATAACGAGGGGAAATGAGTGGTGCTTTAAAGTGGTGATTTTGAATAGTTTCATGGCCAGTTAACAAAGGTTAATGAACTCGGTTTGAATACTCTCTATGTTGTAGCCCAAAATAATAAGGAGAAAAGTGATGATCGAGTGGAGAGTTAAAAAATTTTCGGAGCTGTCTGTTCAAGAGCTCTATGATTTCTTACAGCAAAGAGTCGATATTTTTATCGTCGATATGAACACACCCTATAGTGATCTAGACGGCAAAGATAGCCATCCAGAAACCTATCACGTCATGGGTTATGAGAACGGGCAACTAGTAGCTTACAGTCGAATTATGGCTCAGAAGCTTGGATACCCAGTAGATGTTCTCCCTCTGCTTGATTCTGATGCGGATGATGTTTGTATCGGGCGAGTGATCGTAGCAAAGGGTTATCGCGGTAAACAGATTGGTAACCAGCTGATGCAAGTAAGCTTTGATACGACCCGCGAGGTGTATCCTGACTGTTCAATTTTTATTTCGGCACAAGCACACCTCAAAAACTACTATGGTAAATTCGGCTTCAACGTTGTCACCGACGGTTATTTGGAAGATGGGTGCAGTATGTTAGGTCTTAGATATACCCCACAGCTAGTGGCCGTTTAGCAAAAGACAAAAGACAGAGGCATCGAAATACAAAACATGGTTTTGATAGATTAAGTCGTTCTGAAATGCAAAAAACCCGACAACTCAGAGAGTTATCGGGTTTCTTTAAATAGTGGTACGCCCTGAAGGATTCGAACCTTCGACCACCTCCTTAGAAGGGAGGTGCTCTATCCAGCTGAGCTAAGGGC
Organism: Vibrio sp. 10N.222.54.E6; assembly: GCF_041473955.1. Classification (NCBI taxonomy): domain Bacteria; kingdom Pseudomonadati; phylum Pseudomonadota; class Gammaproteobacteria; order Vibrionales; family Vibrionaceae; genus Vibrio; species Vibrio sp. 10N.222.54.E6. Next base: position 127,165 of record NZ_JBFRTD010000023.1, read on the forward strand.
GCGCTACAGGGAAGGATTATACGAATTCGAATCAGTAAAGCAACGGCTTTATGTAACATTCGGATCCAAGTGAGTAAAAAAAGTGCAATAGGATTATAAGTGTTGGAAAATAGAACAAAGCAAACGTTTGCTTGATGGTAATCAAAAAGATTTTCTGGAATAATGCGCCAAAAACATCAGCCACTAACTTGAATATCAATACTAAGGAAATTCATGACTGCTCAAAATATTGATGGAAAGCTAATTTCTCAAACGGTTCGCTCTGAAGTTGCGGCTCGTGTAAAAGCTCGCACTCAAGCTGGATTACGCGCTCCGGGCCTAGCGGTTGTTTTAGTGGGTGAAGACCCTGCTTCTCAGGTTTACGTAGGAAGTAAACGTAAAGCATGTGAAGAAGTTGGCTTCGTATCTAAATCTTACGACTTGCCAGCCACTGCGACAGAAGACGAATTATTAACACTGGTAGACCAACTGAACGAAGACCCGGAGATTGACGGTATTCTTGTTCAACTTCCTCTACCAGCTGGTATTGATAGCACTCAAGTTCTTGAGCGCATCACGCCGGAAAAAGACGTTGATGGCTTCCACCCATACAACGTAGGTCGTTTGGCTCAGCGTATGCCTAAGCTTCGCTCTTGTACGCCTAAAGGCATCATTACGCTGCTTGACCGTTATAACATCGACTTACGTGGCAAACACGCGGTTGTGGTTGGCGCATCAAACATCGTAGGTCGCCCAATGACGTTAGAGCTTCTTCTAGCCGGTTGTACGACGACAACATGTCACCGCTTCACCAAAGACCTTGAGGGTCATGTACGTCAAGCAGATGTTGTTGTGGTAGCCGTTGGTAAGCCTAACTTCATTCCTGGTGCTTGGATTAAGAAAGGGGCTGTTGTGGTCGATGTAGGCATCAACCGTTTGGAATCTGGCAAACTCGTTGGCGACGTTGAATACGATGTCGCGAAAGAGAGCGCAAGCTTCATCACACCAGTTCCGGGTGGTGTTGGTCCAATGACTGTAGCAAGCCTAATTGAGAACACAATGATTGCTTGTGAGCAGTTTCACTCGAAATAGTCCGCAATGACAGCTTCGATAGTAATACCGTTGGCATGAATTGCCTCGCCCTAGAGTAAAACAAGCTAGAGCAAAATTAGAAAGCCGCAGCGTGAAAACGTTGCGGCTTTTTTGATACTTAGCTATTCGTTTTTGAATCAGGGCAACTCGCTTTTGATGCAGTGCTCGTTGCTACTTATCTGATATCTCGACTTTTTCCGTCTGTTCAGAAGGCGGCGATAAACTAATGATCGCACACTCCGTTGATACCAGTTTTTCCAAATCAGAACCTTGTGTCACTAAACGGAAATCACCGCCAGTAATCACACCGAGTGGAATCGCTTTAGGATACAGGGCGTTAAACTCATTAAGGTCAAACGCTTCGGTCAAACCTGTACTCTTTACTTGGCAGCCTTGAGCCATCAAGGAGTTAAGCTTGGAATAGGTAATTCCTTCCGAAAACAGACTTCTGTTGCCATCTCGACTCACTGAATGCCTTTCGTGTTTAGTTTCTGTCGATTCAAGCTCAAACACCTTGTTTTCACCAAACTCATCTTGATAATGCATACTGACTAATGGGTTGGTTTGACGATAAGGCGAGACGATCATGGCGCGCCCTATCCCATCCAATTCCAGATTATTTTCCGCGTGATTTGAGGCTGGGTTACCAAAATAAACATTCAGATTATCCATACGCGCTAAGCGAATGCTCTCCCAGTTGGTATCGGCAAGTACACTGTTGATGTTGTGTGTCGCCAGCACTTTGGCAAACTGGCGTGAAAAATGAGTCGCACCAAAGAAGATAACCCCTTGTGCCTTCTCTTGAGTCACACCCAACCTTCTCGCCCACCAACTCGCGGTTAGGCTCTGAATCACAACCGTGCCTATGATGACCAAGAACACCATGGGAACCAGTAAATCAGCCCCTTCAATCAATTGCTTCTCTTGAAGTTTGATAGCAAACAGAGAAGAAACTGCGGCAGCAACGATCCCGCGAGGCGCCATCCAGCTCAAAAACCATTTATCTGCTGAGGTAAGATCCGTGCCGATCCCGCTGATCCACACACTCAGAGGACGAGCCACCAGCATGACGACCGCTAATAAGCCAATTCCGCCCCAACCTATCGAGAGGAAAGTCCCAGAATCGAGTCGACTCGCCAGTAAGATAAACAAGGCGGAAATGAGTAACACGGTTAGGGTCTCTTTGAACTCTATAATATCTTCAAGATCCAACCCTTTCACGTTGGCGAGCCAGATACCCATGATGGTCACGGTTAATAGGCCAGACTCTTCACTCAGATCATTAGAAAAAGAGAACGCCGCCAACATCAACGTTAGAACAGCCACGTTACGCAAATAGTGCGGAACCCAATGCCCTTTCAGCATCTTGGCAATCAAATAGCCGCCGATGATCCCTAAGCCTAAACCGATGGCTAGAGTCAGCCCCAAGGCCGACAGTACATGGCTGGTAGGATCGGCTGAAGAGACAATGTATTCGTAAACAAGAACAGCAAACAGGGCGCCAATCGGATCAATCACTATCCCCTCCCAGCGCAAGATACTCCCTAACGAAGATTTGGGCTGAATGCTGCGCAGCATGGGAACAATAACGGTTGGACCCGTCACCACCACTAAGGCAGCAAACAGCGCGGCTAATGGCCAACTGAAGTCCACAAAGTAATAAGCACCAACGACAATGCACGCCCATGTAATCAACATGCCGATACTCACTAGGTGCGTCACCATGCGACCATGACCTCTTATTTCCTTGAAATTCAGGGTCAATGCACCTTCAAACAAAATGATGGCGACACCTAATGAAATCAGCGGAAATAGCACGTCACCAAAAATGGCATCGGGATTAAGGATGTTAAGACCGGGACCTAAAAGTAGGCCGACAATAAGAAGAGGAAGAATAGCTGGAAGACGTAAGCGCCAGCCTAACAATTGACACGTTAAAGACAGCAGTCCAATTAACGCCAAAGAAGAAGTAATCGACAAATCCATTTGTGCCCCTAAAAAATTTGCACCACACCTTGTGATACAAACCTATTTGCTGAAACAAGAAAGCCTATGTCATTAAACTATAGGCTCTCTTTTTCATGCTAACCGAATATTAGTGTGATTAATCAGTCACTTTACTATAGGGGAAATAAAGTGACTGACTCATCCACTCTGTACTTATCATCTAGCTACAGAGAAAGCACCACGCCAGCGATCGCAGCGCTCATTAAGTTGGCAAGCACACCCGCACAAATCGCTTTGAAGCCATATTGTGAGATGAAAGAGCGACGCTCTGGAACTAAGCTACCCAAACCACCAATCAGAATCGCCATGGTAGAGATGTTAGCAAAACCACATAGTGCAAAAGTAACGATCGCTTTTGAGTGCTCACTCAGTGCATCTTTTACGTCCATTAACTGGATGAAAGCTACAAATTCGTTCACAACAATCTTATTACCGATCAGCGAACCTGCAACCACAGCTTCAGACCACGGTACACCGATCAGCCATGCAACGGGTGCGAACACATAACCTAGGATAAGTTCGAAGCTTAGGTTTACGCCAAACCAGCCACCAACAATACCTAACAAGCCATTCAGCATCGCAATCACACTGATAAAGGCTAGAAGTGTCGCACCCACCGCAACGGCAATACGAAGTCCAGACATAGCCCCATCTGCCATTGCCTCAACTACGTTTGTTGCTCGTGGAATCTCTACACCAGACTCAATATTTTCTTGAACATCCTCTGGGCTGCCTGGTACTAAGATTTTAGCCATCAATAGACCGGCTGGTGCCGACATAAATGCCGCAGCGATCAGATAGTTTAGGTCAACACCCAGCGATGCATAACCCACTAGCGTGCCGCCAGCAACAGAAGCCAAACCACATACCATCACAGCAAACAGTTGTGAGTCCGTCATATGTTTTAGGTAAGGCTTAACCACCAATGGCGCTTCGATCATGCCAACAAAAATGTTTGCCGTTGCAGATAGTGACTCCGCACGACCTGTGCCTAGAAACTTCTGCAAAGCACCGCCGATTATGTTGATCACCTTTGGCATAAAGCCGATGTGATACAAACCTGAAATCAATGCAGAGAAAAAGATAATGATGCCGAGAACGTTAATAGCGAAAACAAATCCGTTATTCGTTAGGCCACCGAATAGGAAGTTAATCCCCTCTTGACCGTAGTTGATCAAGCTAGACACCGCACCAGTAGCTGCATTCAGCGCTTCTTTACCCATTGGCACATAAAGAACCAATAGCGCGAATGAGATTTGCAGTAAGAAAGCCAAAGAGACAGTTCTTAGCGGGATATTTTTTCTGTCCGTAGATAGTAACCAAGCGGCTACTAAAATAGTGATAATTCCAAGTAGGGAAGCCATATGCGTCAACCTAAAAGTTGTAGGTAGGAAAGGCGACGCATTGTATAGAGGAAATCGTTTGCGGCAAGGTGCGGTTGTTAATGTGATGTTGGGATTATCAGCAACTTGCCCAAGGTTAGATTAAAGCATTGAATTTTAATGGATTAACTTGTTCAAAAAGCATACTTTTTCCATATGGAAATTATATTTATGAATTAGGAAACAATTAACGATGCAGCTCAACGCAAGTTTTGAGGTTTTTGTCCCAATACGTCGGCGAACCAACATGCTGTTTGATGAACTCAATCACTGCTGAAAGCTTCTTTGGCATGTTCTTTCGACTCGGATAGACGGCATAGAATGGCATCAACTGACTGGCTCTCCATTCTGGTAATACTTGGATTAACTTGCCTGTTCTAAACTCCTCTTTGACTAAATAAGTCGCCAAATAAGCAACACCCCACCCAGATACAGCTGCGTCTCGTACCGCTTCAGCTAAATCCACCGAGTAATCGCCCGCCACTTTGACACTGAGGTTTTCTTGCCCGTTATCAAACGCCCATGACGTGTAGTCTCGTTCACGGCTGCGATAGATAAGACAATTATGGTCAATCAGATCAGATGGCACATGAGGAGTGCCAGCTTTAATCAGATAATCCGGTGATGCGGCTACCACAAATTGGCTGTCGGCTAAACGCTGCGCTATATAACCTTCTGGCAGGTCTTCATTATTGGTGATCCAAAGATCCAAGCGCTCCTCAATCATATCCACTTTGTAATCGAACAAATGCACTTCAATTCTCAGCTGCGGATAGAGCTGTCTGAGCTGATCAATCGCTGGAATGATATGCAGTGTGCCAAATGACTGAGACAAGCCTATGCGGAATATTCCAGAAATGTCGTCACGCTGGCTATCCATATCCATTTGAGCCGCTTTCACCGTATTGAACAGCTGCTCACAATGCTGATAGAACACTTCCCCTGCTTCAGTTAGTGTCAGGCTGCGTGTGGTTCTTTGCACCAGCTTGATACCTATCGAATCCTCGAGCAAAGCAACTTGCTTACTGATGTGAGACACCGACACATTCAAACTTTTTGCTGCACTGGTAAAGCCTTCATGCTTGATTAACGCATGGAATATCACCATCTGTGCGGCTCTATCTGTTAGCACAAGGCCACCTTTAAAAATCTCTGAAATATAAAAGAAAAAGGACTCCGAAGAGTCCTTTAGTTCGTTCTGCCTATGGTAGGCCAAATGCTATTCAAAGCGACCTAAATCTGTTAACCAAATTAGCTCTAATAACCAAATTAAGGCCATTAATCAAATTAGGTCGATTAATCAAACTTAATTCTGTCTGCTAGGTGGCTAACTGCCAACGCAAAGTAGTAAGAACGATTCCACTTCATTAACACATTGTAGTTGTTGTAAATGAGGTAAGAACGGCCAGTTTCATCGTCTGGCATAATTAGCCAAGCTTTAATATCTTCATCAAGCGTTGGTAGTGGGCGATCGTCAAAGCGCTTAATACCGAGTTCAGACCACTCTTTTAAGTATTTCGCTTTGTCTTCGCCTCGGCCTTGCATTTCAATAGACACAGTCGACGGTACGTGAACCTGACGGCCCCAAGTATATTTGTCATCCCAACCCGATTGGCTGAGATAATTCGCCGCTGAAGCAAATACATCTTCTTCAGTACCCCAAATATCTTTCTTGCCATCGCCGTTACCGTCAGCGGCATAAGCTAAGAATGAGCTTGGCATAAACTGAGGTTGTCCCATCGCACCAGCCCAAGAGCCTTTCATCTCTTGTGGTGCAATATGGCCTTGATCAAGAATCTTCAACGCCGCCATCGCTTCGCTACGGAAGAAGGCTTCTCTACGTCCTTCATAGGCCATAGTTGTGAGAGCATCAATAACACTGTAGTTACCCGTGAACTTACCAAAGTTACTCTCAACACCCCATAGCGCGACAATGAATCTTGGTTGAACACCATATTCATCACCAATGCGCTTCAACGCTGAATAATGCTTCTTATAAAGCGATCTCGCCTGCTTCACTTTCCAATCTGGAACCGCGCGTGGAATGTATTCATCCAGAGTCAGTTTTTTCTCAGGTTGATTCTTATCGGCTTTCACCGCTCTTGGCTTAAACGTCACACCATCAAAGGCCTGATCAATGATCGTTTCAGAGATGCCTTCTGCACGGCCTTGCTGCTTTAGTTTCTCTACATATTGCTCAAAGCTCAGCTCTTCAGCCTGAACTGAACCAATCGTCAGGCTATTACCCAATAGTAATGCCGACACAGCCAATATGGTTTTCGAAAATTTACTCAACGATCACTCCTCCCTGAATTAAGGTAGCTATCACTCTTCGTCTTGAACGTTTTGCTGAGCTTTACGCTCTTTATGAAGTTCAAGTTCATTAACCGGTGGTGGCGGAACCTGCAAAAAGAAACCATCGGTGTTCAGTGATTCTCTCACTTTATCGATGTTCACTTGCGCCAGTTTACGGCCATCCATTTTAATTACCATTACAAAACTAGGTTTACCAAACATTTGCATCAATGCGTCAGGAACTTGTGAGAAATCATCCTTCTTAGGGATATAAAGGTATGTTCCTTCTTTCTTTGAACTTTTATATATAGAACACAGCATGACAAACCTTTTTATTGTTTATGACTACAAAACTCTCACTTACGAGATCAATAGTTTATGTTAAGGGAAATATTGGGAACAAAACGTTCATTTGACAACAAGATTACTTGCTGTGCTTGGTTTGGGAATATAACATGATAAACCAAGTTTCAGGCAACGCCCTTTATTTTATTGATAAAGAAATTGTACCAATCCGCTATTGAGGTCCTGTAGTTTTCGATGTCTAGTAATCCAGATCTAAAAGGTAGCAGTTTTACGCTATCTGTTTTGCACTTATCCGATGATCAAGTCGAAAATGCGGTGTCTTTTCTTCAAGAAAAAGTAAACCAAGCTCCCACTTTTTTCGCTGCTGCGCCTGTTGTTATCAATATTAGCAAAGTCGCGGGTGATATCGATTTTGTGCAACTGAAAGAGGGTATATCTCAAGCGGGCATGATCCCAGTAGGTGTGGCTGGTTGTTCGGATAAACGTATGCAGAACCTAGCGAAAGAAGCTGGTTTTGCAGTGATGACAGCCAGTAAATCGCCTTCTCAAGCTCCAGCGAAGATGGCTCCGATAAAAGTGGTGAGAACGCCTATTCGTTCTGGTCAGCAAGTGTATGCAAAAGATGGCGATCTATTGATCCTCAGCCATGTGAGTGCTGGCGCAGAAGTCATAGCCGATGGCAGCATCCATATCCATGGTACTTTACGCGGTCGTGCGATTGCAGGCGCGAGTGGTCAAACTGAAGCAAAAATAATTTGTAATGATTTACAAGCCGAGCTGGTTTCCATTGCTGGAAATTACTGGCTCAGCGATCAAATTGAAAGCGAGTACTGGCAGAAGAAAACCATGTTCAGTATGGCAAACGATGTATTACACGTTGATGTCCTCGCAATATAAGAGAAATAAAAAGGAAAACAAAATGGCACGCATTATCGTTGTAACGTCAGGTAAAGGCGGGGTAGGCAAAACGACCTCCAGTGCAGCTATTGCCTCAGGCTTAGCTTTAAAAGGGAAGAAAACCGCAGTTATCGACTTTGATATCGGTCTGCGTAACCTAGATTTAATCATGGGTTGTGAGCGTCGTGTTGTGTACGACTTCGTTAACGTTATCAATGGCGAAGCGACACTGAACCAAGCGATGATCAAAGACAAGCGCACAGAGAATCTATTCATTCTTCCGGCTTCTCAAACTCGTGATAAAGATGCACTAACAAAAGATGGTGTTCGTCGTGTATTTGATGAACTAGATGAAATGGGCTTTGATTTCATCATCTGTGATTCTCCTGCAGGTATCGAGCAAGGCGCTCTGATGGCGCTTTACTTTGCTGATGAAGCGATTGTTACGACTAACCCAGAAGTTTCTTCTGTACGCGATTCAGACCGTATTCTCGGTATTCTTGATTCTAAATCTCGTCGCTCAGAAGATGGCTTAGAACCAGTGAAAACGCACCTTTTACTGACTCGCTACAACCCAGCACGTGTAACTCAAGGTGAGATGCTAAGTGTTGAAGACGTTGAAGAGATTCTTCACATCTCTCTACTGGGTGTCATCCCAGAGAGCCAAGCAGTACTGAACGCGTCGAACAAAGGTGTTCCAGTTATTTTTGACGAAGCAACCGATGCAGGTATGGCTTACAATGATACTGTAGAACGACTACTGGGTAGCCAAGTGGACTTCCGTTTCTTAACGGAACAGAAGAAAGGCATCTTCAAAAGACTGTTCGGGGGCTAATTCGCAATGTCATTACTAGAGTTTTTTAGACCACAAAAAAAGACAACCGCAAACCTAGCTAAAGAGCGTTTGCAGATCATTGTTGCCGAGCGACGCAGCCATGACGACCCAGCGCCGTCTTATCTGCCGCAACTAAAAGAAGACATCTTGAAGTGTATTGCGAAGTACGTTGACGTCGATCCATCAATGGTTGATCTGACTTTCGAACACAAAGATGACGACATCTCAGTATTAGAGCTGAACGTCAAACTTCCAGAAGAAGACCGATAAGCAGAGCTCGAGCGGTGCTTATCACGATTCAATAAAAAAGAGAGCCTAGGCTCTCTTTTTTGGTATTTTAACTTGTGTCTAAACGCTATAAAATATTAAGAATTCTGCATACGCTTTTTCAGTCGAGCTAAGTCAATTTCACTAGAGCGAACGGTCAACTTAATGCACTCGTAATCGTACTCTTCTTTAACCACACTCATGTTTGAGCGAATCTCTCCGATGATGCCTTGTCCTGAATAAGGGATGGTGATCTCTTCTTCGATCATGCCTTCTTCAGCAACACCAACGATGTACTTGTGCAGTTTCGTGATATCTAGCGGATCTCGAGTCGACGTTAGCATCGCATCTGGGAATTCTTCGATCAGCTCTAATTGCTGCTCTTCAGTCAATCTATCGCACTTATTCAGAACTAATAGTTTCTCGCTGCCTTCTACACCCACTTGAGCTAATACGTCGTGTACCACATCAAGTTGTGCGCGGAATGAAACGTCAGAAGCATCAACCACATAAAGCAGCAATGAAGCATCATGCGCTTCTGCTAGCGTTGAGTGGAATGATGCAACCAGATCGTGTGGCAATTTCTTGATGAAACCCACTGTATCTGAAACCAGAATACGCGGTTGAGTAATCGGCTGAAGCGCACGAACCGTCGTATCTAGCGTTGCGAACAGTTTATCTTCACCGACCACTTCGGTTGCGGTCATTGCACGCATCATCGAAGACTTACCGGCATTGGTGTAGCCAACTAAAGCAACAGTGAAAAGCTCCGCGCGCCTTGTGCGTCGGGTCTTCATTTCATCTTGTACGCTTACTAGCTCACGCTTAAGCGCAGCAATTTGGTCACGTACGTTACGACGGTCTAGCTCTAGTGAAGTTTCACCGGCGCCCTGACCCATTTGGCGTTCTTTATCGCCCTCAGCCGTTTCACGAAGTCGTGGCACTAAGTAGTTTAGACGAGCGATATCAACTTGCAGACGAGCAGTACGAGTACGAGCGTGGCGGCTGAAGATTTCGATGATGATGCCAGTACGGTCAAATACTTCCACACCCAAACTCGCCTCAACAGTACGCATTTGAGATGGACTTAAATCACAGTCAAATACCACAACATCAGCGGCACCGTATTGGAAGTTGCCCGTTGGAAGATCATCAAAATCTAGCTCATCGATTTCAGAACTAAAATCAAACGACTCATCAATAAAATCTTCATCTTCTGCTTCTTCAATAGAGCCTTGATAACCAGTTAGGTGTGCAATTTCAGCAAGCTTACCGGCACCCAGCACATTCTGTCTTTGAGATGAACTGTGGTGTTGCGATTGCGTACCGACGACTTTAAACCCTAGGGTTGTCACTAAGCGAGCAAGTTCGGCAAGAGACTCTTTTGCTTCGTCACCTTTAAAATCCGGTGTCGTAATAGAAATAAGTAAAGCGTTATTCGCCGCTGGTTTTGCTGTTAGTTTCATGTATTCTTCTGTTTATGCACCAAGGTGCAGCCTAGTTTCTGGTCTAAAGTAGTGTGATCCTACGCGTTTCTACGTCAGCTTTATAGAGCTAAGGGATACTAAATCACGATATTATTGCAGTAGAAGCATATATATCGTTTATCCCTCTGTTTTTATAAGGGATAAAAAGCAAGTATAGCCAACGAAAAAGGCAGCATCACCTTACTTATTAGTAGTTGGTGATACTGCCTTTGATTTAGACATGAACTTTGATTGTTAAACTAACTCAATAACTAGAAGTTAGAAGTTAGAAGTCGATTCTCGCTTCAGTCTGAGCATCGAAGAATACCGCCTTTGATAAGTCAAAATGAAGCGGTGCCATTTGCCCAACCGACACTTCAAACTCTGGTGACAAACGACACGCGACTTCTTGGTCGTTCACTTTAACCATTGCGATGGTATCTGGCCCTGTTGGCTCCAACACTTCCAATTGCAGATCTAGCTTTGTAGTTGCCGACACATCATCACCTTCTTGCTCAGTGATGTGTTCTGGACGCAACCCAATCACCAACTCTTTGCCATCTTGGTCACGCATACTCTGAGGCAATCGAATGTGGTGTTCTTGCTCCGCCGTGCCAGTTACTTTGATGATCGGATTCTGATCGTCGTCCAAATCCACCATGGTCTTAATGAAGTTCATTGATGGTGAGCCCATAAAGCCCGCTACGAACATATTGTTTGGCTTGGTATAGATCTCTTGCGGTGTGCCTAACTGCTGCAGTTCACCGTCTTTCATTACTGCGATGCGATCCGCCAGAGTCATCGCTTCGATTTGATCATGGGTTACATAAACAATCGTGGTATTCAGCTTCTGGTGCAGACGTTTAATCTGATGGCGCATCTCAACACGCAGCTTGGCATCCAAGTTAGAAAGCGGCTCATCAAACAGATACAGCTTAGGACGACGAGCTAGAGCGCGTCCCATCGCGACACGTTGACGCTGACCACCAGAAAGTTGCGACGGTTTACGATCAAGCAACTGTTCGATTTGCAGCATTTCTGCCACTCGATTTACTTCAGCATCAATCTCTTGCTGCGGCATCTTGCGAATCTTCAAACCGAAAGCGATATTGCCACGCACCGTCATGTTTGGATACAAGGCGTACGACTGGAATACCATCGCGATATCGCGATCTTTAGGTTCAACCTGCGCCACGTCTATGCCATCAATTACAATCTCACCCGAGCTAATATTCTCTAGCCCAGCGATGGTGTTCATCAAGGTGGATTTCCCACACCCCGAAGGGCCGACAAGTATCAAAAATTCCCCCGAATCGATACTAATGTCGATGCCCTTTAACGTTTCGTTGTCCGCGTTGCGATAGGTTTTACGGATCTGTTTTAAATCTAATGTTGCCATGGGTAATTATCCTTTTACTGATCCTGCCGTTAGGCCACGAACAAAATATTTTCCTGCGAAGACGTACACCAACAGCGTTGGCAAGGCAGCGATGATCGCGGCAGCCATATCGACGTTATATTCTTTAACGCCTGTGCTGGTGTTGACTAGGTTGTTTAATGCCACGGTAATCGGCTGTGTCTCTGAGCCCGAATACACCACCCCGAATAAGAAATCGTTCCAGATTGCGGTGAACTGCCAGATCACTGTCACCATGATGATAGGTGTAGAGATCGGTAATAAGATCTTAAAGAAAATGGTAAAGAAGCCTGCGCCATCCAGTTTTGCTGCTTTGATCAATTCATCAGGAATCGAGATGTAGAAGTTACGGAAAAATAGAGTCGTAAACGCCATGCCGTAGATAACGTGCACAATCACCAAACCGATGGTTGTGTTTGCTAAACCCATCTTGCCAAGCATGGTTGCCATTGGCAGCAACACCACTTGGAATGGGATGAAGCAACCAAACAACAACAAGCTAAAGAACAGGTTTGAACCTCTAAATTGCCATTTCGTCACGACATAACCATTGAATGCACCGAGCAATGTTGAGATCGCAACCGCAGGAATCACCATTTGGAACGAGTTCCAGAAGTAACCTTTAATACCTTCACATTTCACGCCCGTACAGGCGGTATCCCACGCTTTATACCAAGCATCGAACACCCACTCTTTCGGCAAGCTCATTAAGTTACCCGCTTTGATGTCAGGCAGAGTTTTGAATGACGTCAGCGCCATCACGAACAATGGCATTAGATACACTAAACAGAAGAAAAGCAGTGCTGAATAAATAAAGATTCGAGCAAAATTGATGTTATTCATCATGACTTTTTCTCCCTAAGTTCAGAGTAAAGATAAGGCACGAGAATCGCTAAGATACCGGCAAGCATCATCATGGCACTGGCAGCACCAAGGCCAATTTGTCCGCGAGTAAAAGAGTGTGCGTACATGAATAGCGCAGGAAGATCCGATGAATAACCGGGGCCACCCGCTGTCATTGCCGTCACAAGGTCGAAGCTCTTAATCGCAATGTGAGAAGTAATGATCACCGCACTGAAGACCACAGGGCGCAAACAAGGCAGAATGATTTTGAGATAGATGGTAGGTAAGCTTGCCCCATCAATTTGCGCCGCTTTGATGATTGAAGAATCGATGCCACGCAGACCTGCTAAGAACATCGCCATCACAAACCCTGAAGACTGCCAAAGTGCTGCGATAACCAAGGTATACACCGACATTTCGGAGTCGACTAGCCAGTCAAATTTGAAGTCAGTAAATCCCCAATCTTGCATCAGTTTTTCAATGCCAAGACCCGGATTAAGAATCCATTTCCACGCCGTACCCGTCACAATGAATGACAACGCCATTGGGTAGAGATAGATGGTACGAATCGCCCCTTCTTGACGGATGTTCTGGTCAAGCAATACCGCTAAACCAACACCAAGCAAGATGGCAATCGCCATAAATAGAAAACCAAACACACCGAGGTTGGTGATTGAGGTAATCCAGCGATCGTTATCCATCAGCTTTTCATATTGGGTTAAACCAACGAAATTAAAGCTCGGCAGAAATCGAGAGTTGGTGAACGACAACGCTGCCGTCCAAAATATGTAGCCGTAGATACACACCACGGTCACTAACGCAGTCGGCGCCAGTACAATTTTAGGTAACCAATGTTGCAACCTGTCAGCAAAACTCGGTTTCGGTGCAGGCTGGCTCCTTGTGGGTTTTGGAGTCGACTCAGTCAAAACATGCTCCATAACTTATCCTTGTTGCACAATCGAGCCAATGGCTTACCTTTCGGCACCACATCAGCATCACGCATATCAGAATTGGGAGTGAAGAGCAGATAGGCTCCCTACGAGCCTACCCACCCTGGGGGTTCGATAAAGCAACACAGCCCGTCACTCACGTGCGTTGTGTGTCACTTATCAAGTTAGATTAGATAGCCGCTTTCACTGCTTTTGCTAACTTAGCTGCCGCTTGTTTAGGATCGGCATCTTTCTCGTTGAAGAAGTTGGTCACTACGTCATAGATAGCGCCTTGAGCATAGCTTGTTGTCGCTAGGCCGTGAGCCATACTCGGAACAAGATCGCCCGATTCAGCACTCGCTTTGAAAGTAGCCATTGAATCCAACGCACATTGGTCGAATTTAGACATGTCCATATCTAGACGTACAGGGATAGAACCTTTGTTAAGGTTGAAGACTTCTTGGAAATCTTTGGTAAGAATGGTTTTCGCTAGGTCTTGCTGCGCTTTTTGGTTCTCTTGGTCGCTTAACTCAAAGAACGCAAAGCTATCGATATTGAAAGTAAATTGGCCGGCAGTACCTGGAGCTGGTGCACAGATGTAATCTTTACCCGGCACTTTGCCTGCCGCAGTAAATTCACCTTTCGCCCAGTCACCCATGATCTGCATCGCTGCTTCACCATTGATAACCATTGAGGTTGCTACATTCCAATCACGACCAGGAGAGTTGCTGTCGATGTAATCACGCATCTTTTTGAACTTGGTGAACACTTCCACCATTTTGTCGCCAGATAATACGTCCATATCAAGATCAACGAACGCTTTGTTGTAGTCTTCACTGCCTAGTACATCAAGTGCCACGGCTTCGAATACGGTCGCGTCTTGCCAAGGCTGACCACCGTGAGCTAATGGAATGAAGCCAGCCGCTTTAATCTTGTCTGCAGCAACAAAGAACTCATCTAATGTCGTTGGAACTGTCACACCCGATTTTTCTAAAACAACAGGGTTTGCCCAAAGCCAGTTAACACGGTGAACGTTGACAGGAACTGCCACATATTCACCATCCCACTTCATCACTTTAGTCACTACTTCTGGTAGTAGTTCATCCCATTGTTCTTGTTTAGCAGTCGCATCGAGAGACGTTAGAAAACCTAAACCACCCCACTCCTGAATATCATGACCTTTAATCTGCGCTGCAGAAGGTGGATTGCCCGATACTGCTCGCGTTTTCAAAACAGTCATCGCACTTTCACCGCCGCCACCAGCAACTGCGAAGTCTTTCCAAGTATGGCCTTGTTGTTCAATCATCTCTTTCAGTACGGCAGCGGATTTCGCTTCGCCACCGGCAGTCCACCAGTGGAGCACTTCCACTTCACCAGCTTGAGAAAATGTTGAGGCAGCAAGAAGAGATAGAGTAAGTAGGGTTTTATTGATTTTCATTATTATCTTCCATGTTTAGCGGACTCGACGTCCGGTTCATTAAAGAGTCTACTTATTCTGACTGGTAAGATTGAAACAAAAGGTAAGCCCAATGTAACAAGATTGTTACACTACACTTCTAAGCCTGTTGGGATATAGACTTTGACTTCCAAGCCACCTTGAGAGGAGTTGCGAATAATGAGATCTCCACCGTGTCCGTGCAGGATATTTCGGCAGATCCCGAGGCCAAGTCCGTGTCCTTGATCATCCGTTGCTAGCCTAAAATAGGGTTCAAAAACCATCTCTAACTTGTCTTCAGGAATGCCATTCCCACGGTCTTGAATAGTCACGACAACCCAAAGCTCATCACCACTAACTTCCACGACAGCTGATGAACCATACTTAACCGCGTTGTCAATTAAGTTGGTCAGTACACGCTTAATCGCCAGTGGTTTCGCGACCAGTGGCTCAATGACGACCGGCTCAAACTCAACTTTTTTCTGATACTGGTTATGAGATTCAATAACAGAAAGTACCATTTCGTTGAGGTCAATAATGGCATTGTTCTCGTGTAGATCGGTGTCTCTTACTGCTTGCAAAGCACCTTTAACCATCATCTCAAGCTCATCGAGATCTTTATTAAATTTGTCTTTCTTTACTTCACTCTCCAACAACTCTGCACGCAATCTTAGACGTGTTATTGGTGTCTTTAAGTCATGGGAGATCGCAGAAAAAAGGTGCTCTCGGTCGGCAACATAGCGACGAATCCGTTGCTGCATGCGATTAAAGGCTCGGGTTGCGGTGACCAGTTCAGTCGCCCCTTCTTCGTTTAGCGGAGGCTGCTGAATATCCATACTCATCTCATTGGCCGCCCTTGCTAACTTTTTCAGAGGACGCACTTGGCGACGAATCATCAAGTAAGTTAGAACCAGCAGAATAAGCGTTGAAGAAACTAAGAAGATCACCTGCTCTCTGCCAAGAATCGTATCGTCGAGTTTCACATATGGAGCAGGCAACAATGCCGCAATGTATACCCATTCGTGACTGGTCAATTCGATTTGTACAACCAGAATGGGTGGATTCAGCGGTTCTAACGTTAAAGTATGATGTGCCCAAGATCGCGGGAGATCGCTTAAGTAGATGTCGTTTTTAAGCAAGCGAAGGTGTTCAGGTCGAGAAAAATCTACCCGCACTGACGCCACTTTATTGAGTTTGCTACTCAAAACACTTTCTATCGCTTCAATCGAGGCTGTTTTTAAACGGGTATCGGGGATCGGTTCGACAATCAAAGCCTCTTTATTGAAAGAAACGAAGAAGCGCGTACCGCCCATATTCCGTATTTGATCCAGCACGATATGACGATATTTAACGGGTAGAGATTGGAAAAAAGTCACCGTTGAAGCAAACATGTTCGCCATGCTCGACGAGGCAGAACGAATTCCTTCCAGCTCTTTGTGTTTTGATTCGCTATACCATATAGACGTTGCGATGCCTTGAGCAATCACAACGGCTAACAACGTCAACAATAAGGTTCTTGCGACCAAAGAGTTTGGTTTTAATCGACTCAACCAGTTCATAGGAAATACTTCATTGGCAAGGTGTTCATTAACAGCACTTGATTATCAATGTTCATACTGAACCGGCACAGCAAGAATGTAGCCATTACCGCGCATGGTTTTGATGTAGTGAGGATATTTACCACTGTCGCCCAATCGGCTTCTCAGGCGGCTAAGCTGTACGTCAATGCCACGTTCAAAAGGCAGCGCTTCACGGCCTCTGGTAGCGAAAGAGATGGTGTCACGGTCGAGAACTTCGTTAGGACGAGTTAAGAACAACATCAACAAAGAAAAGTCACTGCCCGACAAGTCCATCTCTTCTGAGTTTTCGTTGTGATAGATTCGGTGCGCGAGCGTATCGAGCGTCCAATCACCAAAAATAATCTGCTTTGGCAATGCATCACTTGGCTTGTCGTCCACCACTTGTACACGGCGTAATAGCGCTTTGATTCGAGCCATTAACTGACGAGGACTAAACGGCTTCGCGATGTAATCATCTGCACCAATTTCTAAGCCGATAATCTGATCGGTTTCATCCGATACCGCTGTCAGCATAATGATAGGCACATTGGATTGCTTTCGTACTCGCTGACACAAGGTAAAACCGTCGTCACCGGGGAGCATCACATCGAGCAGAATCAGGTCGGGATAACCTTGGTTTTGCAGGTGGTTTTCTAATTCAACACCGTCTCCCACAGAAGAGACATCGAAACCTGATTTTGTGAGGTACTCTTCCAGCAGCTCGCAGATTTCTTGATCATCATCCACCACGAGAATTCGAGTATTTGTTGGCATCGCCCAAACCTATTAAATTTACAACTTATTCACATAGTGTATAGGCTGGCCGATTATTTGATTATTAACATGTTTGTAAAGTTAGACGAACAAACAGATAAAGATCACATCTTAGTGACCTCTACCTGTACTTAGCGACTCAAAGAATCATAGGAGGTTAAGAGGAACAGCTGATTTCCATTGCTTTGCCCCACTCAGGCGGCAAGGCAGCAAGATGTTCGTAGTCAGGATGTTCCGCATAAGGGTCTGCCAGCACCACCATTAGTGCATCAATATCGCTGCTATCACCGCGCTCAGCTTTATCTATCGCAAGCTGGGCTAGGTAATTTCTGAGGATGTATTTAGGGTTCACCTGTCTCATCTTTTCACAGCGATCTGCCACTGAACTGTCTTCTAATTCGCAGCGTTGCAAGTAGTTATCCACCCATAGCTTTGCGGCCTCGCGGTCGATAACCAAATCAATCACGTCTTGCGGCAGCAATGTATCTAGGTTCGACAACGTTCTAAAGAATCTTGGGTAGTCGACTTTGTTTTGCGACATCAACTCAAACATAGATTCAAACAAACGGCTGTCACCTTCTTGTTTCGAAAGCAGCCCCAACTTACGACGCATCATCTGACTGAAATAGCCATTCATTTGTGGCTCGTACTGTTCTAACGCACCCTCAAGTTCGGCTTTATCCACCAGCGGCGAAAGTGAGTGCGCCAGTGCCGATAGGTTCCACAATCCAATTCTAGGCTGTTGATTGAAAGCATAACGACCTTGGTAATCCGAGTGATTACAGATCAAGCGAGGGTCATATTCATCTAAGAAGGCGAACGGGCCATAATCGAAGGTTTGCCCTATGATCGACATGTTATCGGTGTTCATCACCCCATGAGCAAAACCATTCGCTTGCCACAGCGCGACCATTTCCGCAGTGCGATCAACAACCTGATTAAACATAGCAGCGTAGGGTTTGTCGTCATCGAGGCATTCCGGGAAGTGCCATTCGATGACTTTATCGGCCAATAATTTATGTTCTGCCAACTGATTGGTATAAAACAGATGTTCAAAGTGACCGAAACGGATGTGTGACTCAGCAGCACGCACCAGCAATGCGCCCCACTCTTGCTTCTCTCGATAAACGGGTGTGTCGCTAGTCATCATCGCCAATGCGCGAGTAGTTGGGATATTAAGCCCCGCCATCGCTTCGCTACATAGATACTCACGAACCGTTGATCGAATAACAGCACGACCATCGCCCATACGAGAATAGGGAGTTTTACCCGCACCTTTAAGGTGTAAGTCGAACGTTTCACCACTTTTCGCGACAACTTGAGCTAATAACAGCCCTCTTCCATCACCTAAATCAGGGTTATAAGAGCCAAACTGGTGGCCTGCGTATTTCATTGCTACTGGCGAAAATTGCTCAGGTTCAACATTGCCTGATAACGTCTCAAGCAACTCCTCGGAAGTGCATTCAAATGACGGAAAGCCTAGTTCATTCGCAAGGTTATGGTTCCATGCGAGCCATTGAACATTGCTGAGCGGTGTAGGTTGAATTGGGGTATAGAACAATCGAGGTAATGCAGTAAATCGATTGTTAAATGAAATAGAATCCCAGACAGACATGAGAGATACACTGTAGATAAAAGATAACTTAAGATTATCACAGTTTGATAACAACTTCAGATCAGGTTATGCAGTGAGTCTATTGAGATAAAGGGGGTTAATCAGACAAAGAGATTATTCAGAGAAAAGGTTACTGAGAGGAAGGTTAAGTGGCTAGCCTGATGAGAAAAGCCACATTTACGAGTGTAAGAGTTCTAACTTTGAAGACTTTTTGAAAAGTATATTCATAATAAAACTGAAAATATAGAGCCATGAAGCTGACTACATTAGAGCAAGAATACCCAGAAGAGAAAGGGTAGAGAAAATCCAAGTACGACTGATTACGCCAAAATTACTGTGTTGAATCATTTCTTGATGCTGCATATATCTCTCCTGAGAATGTGATGGTGTAACACCAATATATCGACTTTATGCCGATATCAGCAAGCACATTAATATTAACCTTTTATTACAGCCTGAATAATTTTCTGTAACTATTCAGGCCTTTAATAAATTGAAAATTACGCTCTGCTTGTAGTAGAAAGCAGCGCCCCAGCACCGATAAAGACACCACCAGTCACACGATTAAAAACCTTGGCTCTACCTTTAGCAAACAACCAATTTGATGATTTCGCACCTAGGTAGGCATAAACCAGTAACCAAGACAATTCCATCACAACGAAGGTCAAAGCGAACACCAAAAATTGAGGAAATAGCGCTATCGATGGGTCAATAAACTGAGGAAAAAGTGCGGTAAAAAACAGGATAGCTTTTGGGTTACTCGCACCAACAATAAAGCCACTGACATAATGCTGTGCAGCGCTTTCTTTAACTGGTTGAGAGCCTGCTTGTTGATTCGATAACTTGTCGTAATCTTGCTGACTCGATCGTAACGACTTCCAACCGAGATAAATAAGGTAAGCAGCCCCCGTCCACTTAATGATATTAAACACCACTTCTGACGAAGCAATGATCACCCCTAAACCGGTAAAAGATAACGTAAGGATTCCGGTAATGGCAGTCACGCTACCCAAGGCGGTAAATATCGATAACTTAAAGCCAGATTGCACCCCCTTAGTCATGCACAACAAAGAGCTTGGCCCTGGTGATGCCGTTAAGATCAACACCGCTAGCAAATAATAAATCCATGTATCAAAGGTCATCGCGAATTCTCCTTAACTCACTAAAACGACTAAATATTGAGCACCAATATGTGATAGCTATTCATATTAAGCAACTAAATATTGAGCAAGTTCACTCTGTGTTGCTTACTTATCCATTAAATTTCGGCAATAAAAAACGCCATGCATTACTGCATGGCGTTTAAATTCAAACGTTTCAAATAGAACGTCTTATCAGGTTCTAACCTTAAGTTTCCAGCCTAATCTCTAAGCTAAATCTCTAAGCCAAATCCCTAAGCTAACGACTAACAGTAACCTAGTCTTTGTAGATAGAGAACTCATCCGCGCAAGCAACAAGCTGCTCACGAGTGATCATGAATACGCCATGACCACCGTTAGAGAATTCAATCCAAGTGAATGGAATCTCTGGGTACTGATCCATCATGTGAACCATTGAGTTGCCCACTTCACAGATCAGAATACCATCATCAGTTAGGTAGTCTGGTGCGTTTGCCAAGATACGGCGAACCAATTTAAGTCCGTCAGTTCCCGCTGCTAGGCCAAGTTCTGGCTCGTGAGTAAACTCATCTGGCAGGCTGTTCATATCTTCTTCGTCCACGTAAGGTGGGTTCGATACGATCAGGTTGTATTTCTCTTTTGGCAAGTCACGGAAAAGATCTGAACGGATTGGGAACACTTGCTGCTCCATGCCGTGATCTTGAACGTTCTGCTCTGCAACTTGCAGTGCGTCTGTAGAGATATCAATCGCATCTACTTCTGCGTCAGGGAATGCATGAGCACAAGCAATAGCAATACAACCACTACCCGTACACATATCCATGATGCGAGTTGGCTCTTCAATTAACCAAGGTTGGAATTGAGCTTCGATCAGCTCACCAATTGGAGAGCGAGGCACAAGAACGCGCTCATCAACGAAGAACTCAAGGCCACAGAACCAAGCTTTATTAGTTAAGTAAGCCGTTGGTGTACGCTCATTGATACGCTTGATTACGCGCTCAACAATACGCAGACGTTCGCTACTTGTTAGACGAGAGTTCATCACATGCGAAGGAACATCAATCGGTAGATAAAGAGTAGGTAAAATTAGTTGTACCGCCTCATCCCACGCGTTATCAGTGCCGTGACCATAAAATAGGCCCGCTGCGTTAAAGCGACTAACAGTCCAACGAATCACATCTTGAAGCGTGTGTAGTTCTGATACCGCTTCTTCTACAAAAATCTTATCCAAAATTGTCTCCGAAAAGCGCTACAATACTGCTAATTACGTTTCTAATTAGAATTCATAACCTGATGAGCAAAAAAGACACCGACTTCGATGACGATTTCGCCCTGTTCAACGATGCAGTAAAGGGCGTTAAAAAGTTGCAACAGGATACCATAGTCCAGCAGCCAAAAAGAAATGCCAAGCAAAAAGAAATTACTCGAACGGCAAGACAAGCCAGTGACAGCGAGTTTTATTTCTCGGATGAGTTCATTCCACATCTTAGCGAAGAGGGGCCTACACGTTATGCGCGCGATGATGTCTCTAAATATGAGGTGAAGCGCTTACGTCGTGGTGTCTATGTACCGGATGTGTATCTTGATATGCACGGTATGACTCAACAAGAAGCCAAACGTGAACTTGGGGCTATGATTGCGCACTGCGTGAAAGAGAGCGTAGCTTGTGCCTGTGTACAGCACGGCATTGGTAAACACATCCTTAAACAGAAAGTGCCTTTGTGGTTAGCACAGCACCCAGATGTGATGGCTTTTCACCAAGCACCTTTAGAGTTCGGTGGCCATGGGGCGCTACTGGTTTTACTTGCTATCCCAGATAAATAGCCATCGACTTGCTCTTTATTCTAAAAAGTACGTCCAGCACCTTGTCGTTTGGTCGAAATAATCCGTTAGAAACAACAAAGGGCATCTCAATAATCATGAGGTGCCCTTAAATTTATCTTGAGAAAACGGTCTCAGCTATGGATTAATGTTCCAAAGCAACTCGCCTTTTTGTTTTTCAAGGTCGAATTCAATACACGCGAGCCCTGAGGTTGGGAACATAGGTGGCGCCATGCCCGTCGCAAATTCAGCCGTTAAATAGCCCACTAGAGGTAAATGAGAAACAAATAAAATGGTCTCTAGCTTTTCTACTTCAGCCATTGCTATGGTCAAATCAAACACATCGTCAGACATTCCGTAAGGCGTAATATCATCACAGGTTTCTACTTTCTTTCCAGAAAACGCTTGAGAGATTTCTAACCACGTTTCTTGTGCCCTCAAGTATGGGCTCACAAGCACTTTATCGAACTGGCTAAACCCTTGCTCATTTGCAGCTTGAGCTACCGCAAGAGACGCCATTTTACCGCGCTTCGTTAACGCACGTTCTGCATCCGAGTTAGCAAAATGTTCTGCTTCACCGTGGCGCATTATGAATATTTTCATGTTCAGTCCTGTCTACGTAACATTTCGAAAGTCGATATATCCCATATCAGCGATACGCTACTTAGCGTTTGGCTCTCAAACTAGAGAAACCGCAGTCTATATAAATAATTATATCAAGTCACTTGCTAAAGAGTTCGACTTTCTTAACAATCTTATTAAAAGAAAATAAATCACTGATAAAAATCGATAAAAGTGATTTAGAAGTCGCCAAAAAGCACTTCATATCCCAAAATATGATCGCGAGGTTTGCACCTTAAATCATCGCGTACATAATTTAAAAACCACCTGCTCTGGAGATGCATCTGTGCATTTAAGCCCTAATGATGAACATCAATACCGTTACATAACATTGGATAACGGGTTGAGAGTACTGTTAGTTCACGATCAGAACGCTCAAAAAGCTGCAGCCGCACTCGCCGTTAATGTCGGGCATTTTGATGACCCTACAGACCGAGAGGGTTTAGCTCACTACTTAGAGCATATGCTATTTTTGGGAACTGAAAAGTATCCAAAGGTCGGAGAGTTCCAAAGTTTTATCAGCCAGCATGGCGGTAGCAACAACGCTTGGACAGGAACCGAACACACCTGCTTCTTTTTTGATGTTGAATTGAATGCCTTTGAAAATGCACTCGATCGCTTCAGCCAATTTTTTACCGCCCCCCTGTTCAACGAAGAAGCCTTAGACAAAGAACGCCAAGCCGTTGATTCAGAGTATAAAATGAAACTCAACGACGACTCGCGACGCTTGTACCAAGTGACCAAAGAATTGGTAAATCACTGTCACCCATTCTCGAAGTTTTCTGTCGGTAATATCGATACGTTGGGTGACCGAAACGGCGAGACGATTCGACAAGAGATCTTGGCTTTCCACCAGCAGCAGTACTCTTCAGACTTAATGACACTGACGCTGTCTGGTAATCAATCATTAGACGAGATGCAAAGTTGGGTTGAGGAGCGTTTTAGCTCGATTACCAACCACCAACTACAAGGCAAGAAGGTTGAAGTACCGATTGTTGGCGAATTAAGCACGGGGGTACAAGTACACGTTAAACCGATCAAAGAAGTGCGCAAACTTATCTTAACCTTCCCAATGCCAAGCATGGATGAACACTACGGTATTAAACCATTATCGTTCTTTGCACACCTTATCGGTTACGAAGGAGAAGGCAGTTTGATGATGCAACTCAAAGAGAAAGGCTGGATTACTTCCCTCTCCGCAGGTGGCGGCGCAAGTGGCAGTAACTATCGTGATTTCACAGTCAGTTGCTCATTAACCATCGAAGGTTTAACCAAAACCGATAACATCATCCAAGCGGTGTTCCAGTACATTAAGTTGATTGAACAACAAGGTATTGAAGAGTGGCGTTACCTCGAAAAACGGGCTGTTTTGGAATCAGCCTTCCGCTTTCAAGAGCCCTCAAGACCACTTGATGTCGTCAGCCATCTCGTTATCAACATGCAGCATTACCAAGAGCAAGATGTAGTGTATGGCGATTACAAAATGTCGCATTTCGACGAAGAGTTACAACGTTCTCTGCTTCCTTACTTAACCGTCGACAACATGCGGGTCACCATTGTTGCTCAAGGGTTCGAATATGACAGAGAAGCGAAATGGTACTTTACGCCCTATTCGCTCACACCATTTAGCGCTGAGCAAGTTCAATGCTTTACATGCATTAACCCCGGCTGGCAGTTTGAGCTCCCAAGCAAAAACCCATTTATTTGCTACGACTTAGACCCTGCAGAGCTCGAAGGTGACGCTAAGCACCCACAACTGTTAGAAGAGCTGGACGGCTTTAAGTTATGGCACCTCCAAGACCATCAATTTCGAGTTCCAAAAGGTGTGGTGTATATCGCTATAGATAGCCCACACTCAGTTGCCACCCCGAGAAACATCGTTAAAACACGCTTGTGTGTAGAGATGTTCTTAGACTCGCTTGAAAAAGATACGTATCAAGCTGAGATTGCTGGCATGGGCTACAACATGTATACCCATCAAGGTGGTGTCACACTTACTCTATCTGGATTTAGCGAGAAACAGCCACAGCTGCTCAATATGATTCTTGAACGTTTCCAAGCACGCGACTTTAGTTCAATACGATTCGAAACGATTAAGCATCAATTGCTCAGAAACTGGAATAACGCATCGCAAGACCGTCCTATCTCGCAGCTATTCAATGCGATGACGGGAATCTTACAGCCAAATAACCCGCCCTATTCCGTCTTAATTGAAGCGCTGGAAACAATAGAAGTCGACGAACTTTCTTCTTTTGTTCAAGCTATTTTGGCCGAACTGCATGTCGAAATGTTTGTGTATGGTGACTGGAAAAAAGCCGATGCGAACAAGATGGCTGAAACGCTAAAAGATGCCCTGCGTGTTCAAGATCAGGCTTACGAAGAGTCACTGCGCCCTTTAATCATGCTGGGTGATAACGGTAGTTTCCAACGCGAAGTGGTCTGTAATCAAGATGACTCAGCCATTGTGGTTTACTACCAATGTTCAGATATATCACCTACAAATATTGCACTGTATTCATTGGCCAACCACTTGATGTCAGCCACTTTCTTCCACGAGATTCGTACTAAGCAGCAGCTAGGCTATATGGTCGGCACTGGTAATATGCCATTGAACCGACACCCAGGTATTGTGTTGTATGTGCAATCGCCTAATGCAGCCCCAGCAGATCTGTTGGCTTCCATAGACGAGTTCCTCAATGCCTTTTACATGGTATTGCTAGAGCTTAACGACTATCAATGGCACAGCAGTAAACGCGGTCTTTGGAATCAAATTTCAACGCCAGATACCACCTTGCGTGGTCGTGCTCAACGCTTATGGGTTGCGATAGGCAATAAGGATTTGGAATTCAATCAGAGGGATCGCGTGTTAGAAGAGCTCAAAGGTCTGACTCGCTCAGACATGATGCGCTTTGTGGTTAGCCAACTAAAACCTCGTACAGCGAATCGTCTGATTATGCATGCGCACGGCAACGCTCATAATGAAGAAGAGAAGTTGTCGGCAGGTGTTGAGATTGGCTCAATTGATGAGTTTCAGTTGCGTCCTAAAGACTGTGAGCTTGGTTAGTCGTTGTTATTAAAAAGATCAGAAGGTTGATGTGAAAGCATCAACCTTTTTTATTGGGTGCAACACAAGAGCAGATCTCCTATTACGCTCCTTCGTCGCTTTAGGAGATGACGGTAGTTTTGATTGAGGTGTGTTGACCACCTTCCTAATCAACACAATAGCTTACTTTTTACATCTCAATCGTCATTCCCGAGAAGGAGGAACGACTGAATCGGGAATCTCCTTTCTTTTGCATACTCCCATAAAAATGAAGCCCGCATCAATTGCTTGATACGAGCTTTATAATCAAAGTGCTAGAAAGTTACTAATAGAAAGAGTTACTTGTAGAAAGACTCATCCAACCCAGCACGTGTCAGTAGGCCATCACATGGCGCAAAACGATCACCGTACTTCTTAGCGAAGTCGTTCATCATCTCTACCAGTGACTTAATACCAATTTGATCCATATAACGGAACGGACCACCAAGGAATGGCGGGAAGCCGATACCGAAAATAGCACCAATATCGCCATCTCGCGGGCTACGGATAATGCCATCATCCAAACAACGAACCGCTTCGTTGAGCATCGGTAACACACAACGCATTGCGATGTCGTTATCGCTTAGCTTAGGTTCAGGTTGCAGCTTAAGCAGTTTGTATACTGACTTATCGACTTCCTTCTTTTTACCTTTGTAAGTGTAAAAACCTTTGCCACTCTTACGGCCTTTACGGTTGTCATTCAAAAGAATGTCGAACACATCAGGACCTTGGAAACGCTCGCCTAATTCATTAACCAGAATCGGGATGATCTTCGCACCAATATCAACACCCACCTCGTCTAACAAAGTAATTGGGCCAACCGGGAAACCGAAGTCCACCAATGTGCTGTCGAGCTTTTCAATCGGCTCATTTGCCAATAACAGATGCGCCGCTTCATTCATGTATGGAGCAAGAATACGGTTCACATAGAAGCCAGCCGTATCTTTAACAACAATCGGCGTTTTACCTTGCTTTTTCGCTAATGCAACAACCGTCGAAATCGTCTCTTCTGACGTTGTTTCATGAGGGATGACTTCTACTAGCGGCATTTTTTCTGCCGGGCTGAAGTAGTGAAGACCAACCACGTTTTCTGGTCGCTGCGCTTTCTCTGCAATTTTGTGGATTGGCAGTGAAGACGTGTTGGTCGCAAAGATAGTCTCTGACTTAGCATT
Source organism: Vibrio sp. 10N.222.54.E6 (assembly GCF_041473955.1). NCBI lineage: Bacteria > Pseudomonadati > Pseudomonadota > Gammaproteobacteria > Vibrionales > Vibrionaceae > Vibrio > Vibrio sp. 10N.222.54.E6. The sequence continues at coordinate 154,077 of NZ_JBFRTD010000023.1, forward strand.
GGCTTCAATGTCTGCAACCATTGATTGCTTAAGGCCGAGATCTTCAAATACCGCTTCAATCACAACATCAGTATGGTTAAAGCTTGTAAAGTCGATACCACCAGAAAGCTGAAGCATCTTACTTTCAAGGCCAGCTCGGCTCAGAATACGACGTTTACGCTGCTTATCGAACAACTTGTAGTTGTAGTTAAGCGCATTGAGCACACCTTCATTAGACACATCTTTAATACGAACCGGTACTTTCGCTTTAGCAACACTGACGTGGCTGATACCAGCGCCCATAAGACCACCGCCCAGTACACCAACACGCTTAACCGCTTTTGGTTCTGCGTCTGCGCCATGTTCTTTTTTCATTTCAGTGGTGGCAAAGAAAATCGAACGAAGGGCTTTGGATTCTGCGGTCATCACCAATTCAGAGAAACGCTTCGCTTCGTACTGAAGACCTTTATCAAAGCCGTTCTCTAAGCCATAACGAATCACATCAAGAATCGCATCAGCGGCAGGGTAATTGCCGCGTGTTTTCTGATTGGTCTTCTTTGAAGCCTGTTCAAAAATAACCTTGCGACCAAGACCCGTACGTGAAATTATTTTTTCTTTGGCCGAAGCTTGGCTTTTAGACGCCAAGCGCTTACCTTTTTTCCCGCCTGAGTTCTTTTCAACAAAGCTCTTAGCAACTTCCAGCAAGATAGTTTCTGGCACACAAGCATCCACGACACCTAGCGATTTCGCTTTTTTAGCGCGCAGTTGCTTACCCGTAAGAATAAGGTCAAGAGAAGGCAGTAAACCGATAAGACGAGGAAGACGTTGCGTACCACCAGAGCCGGGTAACAGACCAAGCTGGACTTCTGGCAGACCTAAGCGAGTCTTATCTGAATCAGTACATACGCGGTAATCACACGATAGTGCCAGCTCTAAGCCACCACCTAAACATGGGCCGTGAATCGCTGCAACAACAGGATAAGGCAAATCAGAAAGTGCTTGGAACATCTCCTGCCCCTGGCGAGCAAGAGATTGCGCTTCATCTGCTGTCTTGCAAGCATCAAGCATTCGTACGTCAGCGCCAGCAATAAAATTATCTGGCTTCAATGAATGAACGATTAAGCCTTTAACTCGGCTTTGCTTTTCCTTCAACTGCTCGAAGATTGCTTTCATTTCTTCGGCAAACGCCGCTTGTAGCGTGTTCATTTTTTCGTTTGGTACATCGATCGCAAGCCATGCAATATCTTGGTCATCGATAGTTAAAGAAAACGCGGTCGCCAGTTTTACGGCTTCATCGTTTGAAACCGTCTTGTCACTTTTAGATACAGTCACTGGCTTTGAATCCGTTTTTTTGACTGCTTTCTTTTCTTTTTTCACATCAAGAGTCGTAGACATTATTCCACCTCCAAGATCATTGCTGCACCTAAGCCACCAGCCGCACAAGCAGTATTCAATGCTAGGCCACCACCACGACGTTTAAGTTCACGCAGTGTTTGAGTCATCATGCGTGCACCAGTCGCAGCAAACGGGTGTCCGTAAGCAATTGAGCTACCCAGCACGTTGAATTTCTCCATATCAATCTCACCGATCGCTTTGTCACGGCCAAGATTCTTCTGAGCAAATTCATCGCTTGCGAACATTTTGACGTTAGCCAGAACTTGAGCTGCAAACGCTTCATGCATCTCGATAAGTGTTAGGTCTGACAATTCTAGTCCTGTGTTCTTCAATACTTGAGAGGTCGCGTACGTCGGCCCCATCAGCATATCCGTTTCAACACCAATCGCTGAGAACGCGTAACCACGAATGTAACCAAGCACTTCTAAGCCTAGCTCTTTCGCTTTTCCTTCGCGCATCAACATCACTGCGGCACCGCCATCGGTGAGAGGCGTGGCATTGGCTGCCGTTACACTGCCGTATTGTCTGTCGAATGCAGGGCGCAATTTAGCGTAACCTTCAACCGTCGAGTCGTGGCGAATGTTGTTGTCTTCTGCTAGGTACTTTTTATAAGGCGCGGGGAATGCCGTCATCACTTCGTCTTTAATCTTGCCTTCTTTCCATGCTTGAGAAGCCAAAGAGTGAGAACGGTGAGCAAGTGCATCTTGAGCTTCGCGAGTAATACCATGTGTCTTAGCCATCTGCTCAGCAGTTTGTCCCATAGACAAACCTGTCGAGTATTCTGCGACTGCTGGTGGTACTGGCATCAAATCTTTGACTGAAAATGTTTTAAGAATCTTCAGTTTTTGACCTATGGTTTTCGTTTTACTCAGTGCTAATAAGTTCGCCGCTAACTTTTTCGAAACACCGATTGGCAATACAGAAGAAGAATCCGCGCCGCCCGCAATACCAACATCAATCGTGCCAGCCATAATGCTCTCGGTCACGTTGACTGCAGCTTGGAAGCTAGTCGCACATGCTCGCGTCACACTGTAGGCATCAGTATTAATGTCCATACCTGTACCCAGCACGATTTCACGTGCAATGTTCGGAGCTTCTGGCATTTGCACTACTTGGCCGAACACGACTTGTTCGATAAGCGCAGGATCGACATCAGTTCTTGCAAGCATTTCGCTCACCACCATTTTGCCTAGGTCAACCGCAGGCACTTGGCTAAATTCTGTGCTCTGACGAGCGAATGGGGTTCGTAGTCCAGCGACAACGGCAACACGTTCTCCAGAACGCGTTTTGACTTCCTGTTTGCCCATGGTTTCTCCTTAAGGTTAAGAGGTCTGACCTGAAGCATTGTAAACAAGTTGTTAATTAAATCAAACGGGCGTTTAAATAAACGTGATACGAGTATCCCACTGCTTGAAAATCTAACTGAACATTCAGGCGAACCTTTTTGGGGGAAAGGTTGTCGTAAGATACTAAACTATTGCAAGCAAAGCTGTTATCGCTATGTAAGGGATGTTTTTCTTAAGGCAAAAAAAACCACACAAAACTGTGTGGTCGGAATGTATATAAAGCAATTAACTTAACGCCAATTGAAATAATCAGTTTCCTGATTAGGAGAAAGTAAAGTCAGCCTTCAAAAGGAAGTGTCGTCTTGCTCAACATGCTAGCCACGAATGACTAACTAGACGACAAGGTGTACTATAGCGTTTTCGAGGGCTTAAATTTTGAAGTAGATCAATTTTAATGTGATTTTACGACTTCCTGCCGACGTTAGCCCTAAAAACGAAACAGCATATATAACGAAGCACAACGTATAGAAGACAGCTATACGCAGAGCAATTATGGAGGCTCGTGTGTCAATAATAAAAATGTTTGGAAAGAAAACAGCCAAGCGTCCGGTCAACTCTGATATGGACAAACAAAGAAAATACGAAGCACTCGTGCGCGCCTATCATCGTGACCTCTTTCGCTATGCCTATTGGCTATGCAAAGACAAAAGCATTGCCGAAGATTTAGTTCAAGAAACTTGCCTTCGTGCATGGAAGTCACTCGATAGCCTACAAGATGAAAAAGCCGCAAAGTCATGGCTGATTACTATCTTGCGCCGCGAGAATGCTCGACGTTTTGAACGCAAACAATTTGATCTGGTTGATATCGACGATCATGGTAACGATGCTAGCATCAGTGATGACCCACATCATCAACACCAATGGTTGCAAGCGCAGATCATGAAACTTGAAATCGAATACCGTGAACCCCTCTTCTTACAAGTGATTGGTGGTTTTAGTGGTGATGAGATCGCCGATATTCTCGATCTTAACAAAAATACGGTGATGACACGTTTATTCAGAGCTCGAAATCAGTTGAAAGAGATGCTGGATACAGAAGAGGCAGAGAGGGGGCAACATAATGGATGATTTGGAATTTCGTCGTCGTGTATTGTCGGAACCTAAGCAACGTACACAAGACATTATTGATGCAGCAGCGAATAGTGAAGCCAATAGTAATTTCTTAGACGATGTACTATCACTTGATAAGCAAATCCATTCAGCATTGAATGTGGATGTGCCAGACGATCTGGCAGATCGTATCCTATTCAATCAGACCTCAAGCGAAGAGAGCAAAGTAGTAAGGCCTACGTTTGCTCGACGAGCGATGGCAATGGCTGCTTCTGTGGCATTCGTTGCAGGTTTATTGGTTGGTCAAGTCAACTGGAGCAACGCGTTGGTATCTCCAGCTCAAGCAAGCTTGGCGGATACTGCAATGAAACATGTTGTTGATGAAAAGAGCTTCGTTAGTGCACTTGATGAAAATGTATCATCTCAACAAATCAACGCAAAAATGAACCCGTTTGCTTTTCAGTTTGATGAAGCCTTCCCTTACCACGTCTATTACCTGAACCACTGTGGTTTTGGCAAATCCAACGCAATGCACATGGTTTTCCAAGGCGAAAAAGGCAAAGTCACGCTGTTTTTAACTGGCATTCCGACTGACAAGTCTATCGACTTTGATGAAAAAGGCATGTCAGGCTCGGTAACACCGATCGATGGCAGCAGTTTGATCCTTGTAGGGGAAGATGGCGAGGATGTCTCTAAAATCGCCGAAAAGCTGACAAAAATGATCAAACCAATGAGCTAATTTGCTCTCAAAGCCCCGTAACAAAAGGCCCAGCAAGTATACCACTGATATTGCTGGGCTTTATTTATCAATAAATCGCAAAACCATTCACCACACCAATACCTCTAGAGTTAAAACTCTAAAAAACAGCATTTCTCTCCATTTTCGTGCCAGATAGGCGTCATTTCCATAATTTTACCCTCAAAATTTCCAATGGTCGGATTTGTATATCGTATACTTCCGAATAGGATCAGCCAACATTGAGCAATTGCTCAAATTAATCGCCCTGTAGAGGCGGATATATAAAGGAATAAATGAATGACTACCAACAACACGCGTCTGTTTAAAAAGTCTCTTTTAGCAGTAACAATTACACTGGCGTCTTCGCAAGCGATGGCAGCAGGTTTCCAACTTAACGCACAATCAGCAACAGGCATCGGCCGTGCTTTTGCTGGTGATGCAGTAATCGCAGATAACGCGTCAGTAATGGCACGTAACCCTGCAGCAATGGCACTATTTGATAAAACTGAGCTATCTCTTGGTTTTGAAAGCATCACTTCAATGATTGAAGTCAACGACGTTAACTACGTTGGTGGTCAAGTGCCAGTAAATAATACTGATGATGTAGGTGACACATCAATCGCGCCTAACATCCACCTTATCGTTCCAGTAAATGATAAATTTGCTTGGGGTATCAATGCCTACTCAAACTTCGGTACTAAAACAGAGTTTGACGACAACTATCCGGCAGCTGAGTACGGCGGCTTAACTGATGTTAAGAGCGTTAACTTTGGTCTTGCTGGTTCTTACCGACTAGACGACCAATGGAGCTTCGGTGCAGGTTTAGACCTTATTTATGGTCAAGGTACGATGAAACGTACCGCTGGTGCTGGTTTTGGTAAAGGAAATCCATCTAAGGGAATTCCACCGGCAGGCACCTCTTTATTAAACGTCGACAAAGCTGATGGTTGGGCTGTTGGCTTTAATGTTGGTACCGTTTACGAATTAGATGAAAACAACCGTTTTGGTCTAGCGTACCGTTATAGCCCTGAAATCACCGCTAAAGATGACAAGGGCCAAGAAATCACGCTACCACTACCAGACATCGCTGAATTCTCTGGTTTCCACAAAATTGAAGATACTAAGTTCGCAGTTCACTACTCTGTACAATGGATCGGCTGGGGTGACTTCGACCAGATCGAATTTAGAAACTTAGATCTAGCAACATCACCAGTTGGTGGGGCAAATGGTAGCTACAATAAAGAATACAAATGGCAAGATGGTTGGCACTACGCAATTGGTGGTACTTACTACCTAAACGATACGTGGACACTGCGTACCGGTTACATGTATGACACCAGTGCGCAAGACGAACTGACATCTATCTCTGTTCCGGATTCAGACCGTCAGTGGTTCTCTGCTGGTTTCACTTACCACATTGACACTGCTTCAAACGTAGACTTCGGCTTTACATACTTGTTAGGTGACGATGTGAAGGTTTCAGAAACCTCTTCAGGTACACCACTAACAGCGACGACACATGCTGATGCAATCCTATTAGGTCTTCAGTACAGCCGCAGCTTCTAATATAAAGTTAGCTATAATCCCAAAGGGTCGCATTGTGCGACCCTTTTTTGTTTTCCTAAACCACTGACCAACCTAAATTTAAGCTTACAACTGTAGCCTGCAGAGCAAATATACAGCTACAGGTGTACGCTCAAACTTCGCAACACAGCCGAAACATTTAGATGATTTCTCTAATAATTAAACACATTTGCTCATTTAATCCCTAAAACACTGTTTTATTCGAATTTCATTTTTAAAGTAATAACTCTAAAAGTAGAATCACGCCACTAAATACTTATGATTCAGTGAACATAATAATGAAAATGAATAAAACTCTTCTATCTGCTGCAGTGGCAGTAGGATTACTTTCGACTTCTACCGTCACTAACGCGGCAGGTTTTCAACTAGCAGAATACTCAGCAACAGGCTTAGGTCGTGCTTACGCTGGTGAAGCAGCAATGGCTGACGGTGCAGACGCGCAATGGCGTAACCCTGCTATGCTGACTTACCTAGAGGGCACACAGGTTTCTGTGGGTGGTATCTACGTTGACCCAAATATTGATATTGAAGGGACTTCTACAACTCCTCGCGGAAAAACAACATCTAACTCTAGTGACTTCGCGCACAGTGCTTTTATTCCAAACTTTTATGTTTCTCATAAGTACAACGAAAAATTTGCGTTAGGCTTTGCTGCTGGTACTAACTACGGCATGGCTACGGACCTAGGTAAAGACTTCGGCGGTGCAAACCATGGTAACGAAGCAAGTGTGACTACTATGGAGCTGAACCTGAATGCTGCATACCAAGTGCTAGAGAGTGTTTCTATTGGTGGTGGCGTACGTTACATCATAGCTGAAGGTAGCTTTGGCGCAGTATCAACTAAAAACTCTCTTATTCCAGTGAAGTCTGGTACCTCTTTGAAATACATGGAAGGTGATGACAAGGCATGGGGCTGGCAAGTTGGTACCGCTTGGGATATTAATGAAGACAACCGCCTAGGCTTCACCTACAAATCAGAAGTAGATCTAACTCTAGAAGGTTACGCTAAAGGTTTTGGTTTCAACCCTAAAAACCCAGAAGCACACAAAAGTGGTTCAATGGATCTCGCTCTTCCGGCAACAGCTGAACTTGCTAGCTTCCACCAGCTGACAGACACTGTAGCGGTTCACGCGAGTATTAACTGGACAAACTGGAGCAGCTTTAAAGAGCTTGTTGCTGATTTCCCTGGTGAAAAAAGTGTAGAGATCAAGCAAGAGAACTGGGAAGACAACTACCGCTTTGCAATCGGTACTACTTACCAAATGACACCTAAACTAGCACTACGTTCTGGTATTGCCTACGATACTTCAGCGGTAAGCGAAGAGCACCGTACTGCGACGATCCCAGAAACAGACCGCACTTGGTTAAGTATTGGTGCGGGCTACCAATGGTCTGAACAGCTAACTCTGGATGCAGGCTTCACTTACATTCTAGCGAAAGACGCGAAAATGCATGAAAAAGATCCAAAAGCAGATTACTTTGGTGGTAGCTTCGAAGGCGAAGTGACAGGCAGCATCTGGTTAGTCGGTATCCAAGCTAACTACCGCTTCTAGGCTAGTTACCTAATTATCTACTTACCTTCTTACCGAAAGGTAGAAAAGTAGAAAAGTAGAAAACATTAAAAAGGCTCGATGTTGAATTAACATCGAGCCTTTCTCTTATCTGCTTATCTAAGCTTTGTATTTAGTAATCTTCGAGATACTCATCAATGAAATCTTCCTCCTCAAGATCAACCTCTTCTGGCTCGATCTCAGCTTTAAAATCTTGACGTTGGATGTAAATATCACGAGTCAAAGCATATGGATCTGGAGAGTCATCTAATAAGGCTTCTTGCGAGGCCAACTGAGCACGTGTTTCCATACCTTCAAAGGCCCACTTCCCTAACTTTGCCCAAAAGGTAAACAGAGACAAAGGTACATATAAGCTATCCACTTGCTCTGTTACTTGTCGGGTCGTCACAGGGCCATATCCCGGCAGCATAAAATACGGTCCATTCCCTACCCCATAATGACCAATCGCATCAGAAAACGACTTTTCGTCATATTTGGTGATCCCCGCTTCGCTAGCAATATCAATCAGACCAAGAAGACCAAAGGTAGAGTTAATCCAAAAACGATTGAAATGATCAAGCGCTTTCCCACCATTACCCATAATGAGATTGTTGAGCATACTTGATGGCTCATCTAAGTTGGCTAAAAAATTGGAAATACCAGAGCGAATTGGTACAGGGGTATAGTCAACATAGGCAAGAGAAACAGGTCGAACCAAATAAGGGTCGAGATACTCGTAGTTGATATCCCACATCGCTCGGTTGAAACCTTCAAAAGGGTCGTTCGGATGGGACTCTTCGACATATTCAGAGGTTTCGAGGTTATCACCACCATTGCTTTCATCTGGTACGCTCGAACAACCTACCGTTAAGCTTGCGATGAAGAGTAAACTCGAAAGTCTTAAAACACTGATAGACATATCACCTTTTCCATAAGGAATAATAAAAAAGGCCAGCAATCGCTGGCCTCAATTGGTTGCGTAAGTCTATACCGTTTTTTAATAAATCGGAATAGCTAACACCTATGCAAAGTAATGATTAATATTGCTTATTGATATCAATGGTAACTGGGGCACCCAGTTCAACCACTTCACTTTCACCGTACCAATCACCGTCTCGAGTTGAAACGTTACCATCTGTATCAAGCCTAGCTCTAACCATTAGAGTTTCAAGGCTGGACAACTTCTGCCCTTCCAACATGCTGTTGCCATCATCAAGAACGACAGTACGAGGGAAAGTTCCTAGCGGATAACGAGCCGCAGCAATCGGCATTGGTGAGCCGTCAGCACTGTGCACTGATACAACTAACACTGAACTAGGGGCAGCATTCACATCACCAGATAACTCAAGCGTTACAGCAACAGTTTTACCTTGGTCAACGCCCATAGCATTGCCCATTTTCTTCTGTGCACTTTCAATACTGCGCGACAACATTTCATAGCGACTGTCTTGTGGACCAATCATCTGTTGCATGATGCTCCAGTACTTAACAGCACCTGGGTAGTCTTGACGCTCAAACGCATCAAACGCTAGCAACGAGAACACACGAAGATCAACATAGTCGTTTTGAATCAAACGGCTCAAAATTAAACGAGCTTGGTTTTGATCCGCATCATCAGGTGAAAGCATCAATGCTTGTGCATAACCTAGCTGAACATCTTCATTCTTTGGCTCAAGCTTGTAAGCTCTTTGCATCGAATCTTTCGCAGTTTCCGCGTCGCGGTTAGCCAATGCAATACGACCTAATAGTAACCAACCTGTCGAATCTTTTGGTTGATAGTGCAGACGAGTACGAAGTGCCAGAGTCAAATCTTCTAATTCATCATCCGTTAATGCACCACCTTCCGATGACATTAGCTTTTTAGACAACTCAGGAAGGTTTGAACTCACTTCTTGCCAGTGTTGGACTTTATCCAAAGCACCAAACTGAAAGTACATACCATATGTAACAACCACGACTAGGACAATAGATGGTACTACGACGCCCAATGTTGAGATTTGGGTCTTCTTCATCTCTTTCTGCGCAGGTACATCATCAAGTAGAGACTGTTTCAAATCAGCGATCAGCTCTTGTTGGTTATCAACAAGGCCTTCTTCTGCTTCTACTTCGAGCTCAACGAGACGATCTTTATAGAATGCTTTGTTCAACTCGTCGCGAAGCATTTCATCATTGTTCGCCTTCTTATTTATGAAGGGCAGAACAATTAAGAAAATAGCTGCTAGCGAAAGGATAATGGTAGAAATCCAAAATAGAGTCATTACTTCTTATCTCCGTCGTTCTCTTCATCGAGTAACGCTTTTAAACGAGCTTCTTTGTCTGCATCCCAGTCTTTATCTGACTCTACTGCTTTCGACTTTGACTTTCGGCTTCGTAAAATGATCAAACCGAAACCAAACACGACTACCGCAAACGGACCAACCCAAAGGATTGATGTGGCTAATGTGAGTGGTGGGTTGTAAGTAACAAAGTTACCGTAGCGAGCAATCATGTAATCAATGATGTCTTGCTTCGACTTGCCATCTTTTGTCATTTCATACACTTTTTGGCGTAAATCAACCGCAAGCTCTGCGTTCGAATCACCAATGGTGTTGTTCTGACATTTAGGGCAACGCAGCGTGTTGCTTAGCTCTTTGAACTGCTGCTCTTGATCAACGGTATCAAATTCATGAAATTCGATAGGCGCAGCAGAAACAGTCGCCGAAATAGCAAATGTAGCGAATAGAGCAATCAGTGTCTTCTTAATCATTTCGCTTCCTCCAACAACTCTTGGTACATCGGCTCAAGCGTCGATGCCCAGTTAGTTGGGTTCACGTCACCAACATGGCGATAACGAACTACGCCGTTAGCATCAATGAGGAAAGTCTCTGGAGCGCCATACACACCAAGGTCAAGACCTAGCATGCCGTTACCATCGAACAGGCTGATCAAGTATGGATTGCCCAGCTCTTTTAACCAACCTACCGCTTTATTGCGATCATCTTTGTAGTTAAGGCCAATAATCTTAACGCCTTGACCCGCTAACTTATTCAAGTAAGAGTGCTCTGCATAACAAGTAGGACACCAAGTCGCCCACACATTTAGAAGCAGTGGCTCACCTTTAAAGATAGCTTGATCATGGAACTTACCCGGTTGCTCTAAGTCTTCTAAACCGAACTCAGGTACTGGCTTACCAATCAATACCGATTCAAGTTTAGTCGGGTCATCACCCGACTGGTTACGCATCAATTGAGTCGCAAAGATTCCAGCTAGAACCATGAACGCAATCAATGGAATGAATAAAATCTTCTTGTTCATTCGAATTAAGCCTCCTGCTCTTTAGTAGACTTTTTCGTTGGCTTACGGAAGCGGTAACGACGGTCACTGATAGCAATAACACCACCAATCGACATAATCAGAGAACCAGCCCAGATCCAACGTACAAATGGTTTGTAGTAGATACGCACAGCCCAAGATTTATTGTCGTCTAAACGCTCACCCATTGCGATGTAAAGGTCGCGCGTTACGCCACGATCAATCGCCGCTTCTGTCATCATCGACTTAGCGGTTGTGTAGAAACGTTTTTCAGCGTGAAGCGTGTTGATGTATTTGCCTTCTTTGGTAATTTCAAAGTCAGCAATGTAACCATCGTAGTTAGGGCCATCTTTGTCACGAACTCCTGTAAACAGGAAGCTGTACTCTTCAAGTTGGTAGCTTTCACCTGGTGCTAAGCGTACGTCACGTTCGATGCTGTAGTTTTGCACCATCGCAATACCAATCACTGTCACGGCCAAACCAATGTGACCACACATCATCGCCCAGTGGCTACGAGGTAGCTTAGTCAGGCCTTTCAGGAATGTATGACGGTGTGTCGCACGCTCATGAAGCTCAAAGCCATGCATGAAGATAATCCAGAATGCCATTACCCAACCGGCAAAAGCGGTACCGCTGAAACGGTCAGCCAAAATCGTAACCATTAGCGCACTTAAGCCCAGTGAGAATACACCTGAGATCAGCATAGGTTTAACGAGCTTAGATAGGTTATCACGTTTCCAACGGATCAGTGGACCGATACCTAATAGGAACGAGAACGGGATCATTAACCAGAAGAACAACATATCAAAGAATGGTGCACCGATAGATACCGAGCCCAAGCCTAACTGTTTATGAACTAATGGCAGCAAGGTACCAACTAACACAACCACAAGTGCAGCAATCAATAGGATGTTGTTGCCGAGTAGCGCGTTTTCACGAGAAACCAAATCGAAGTTACCACGTACACGAACCGATGCGCCTTTAACAGCAAACAACAACAGTGAACCACCGATAACGAACACTAAGAAACCTAGAATAAACATACCACGGGCAGGATCCGACGCGAATGCGTGAACCGATACCAAGATGCCCGAACGAACTAAGAATGTACCTAGTAAGCTTAGTGAGAATGCAGAGATAGCCAGCAAGACTGTCCAAGCTTTAAATGTGCCACGCTTTTCGGTTACCGCTAGTGAGTGCATTAGAGCAGTACCAGCTAACCAAGGCATGAATGAAGCGTTTTCTACTGGATCCCAGAACCACCAGCCACCCCAGCCAAGTTCGTAGTAAGCCCACCATGAACCAAGTGCGATACCTACTGTTAGGAATAACCAAGCAGCGATTGTCCAAGGACGAGACCAACGAGCCCATGCCGTATCTAAACGACCGCTCATTAGAGAAGCGATTGCAAAAGAGAACGCTACCGAGAAACCTACATAACCCATGTAAAGCATTGGCGGGTGAATAATCAAACCCGGATCTTGCAGTAGTGGGTTCAAGTCACGGCCATCAACAGGGAAGAAAGGCAATGTACGTAAAAACGGGTTAGACGTTACGATAATGAACAGCAAGAAGCCGACAGTAATTAAACCCATAATCGCCAGTACGCGAGCCACAGACTCTTGAGGCATACCACGACTAAACGTTGCAACTGCTACCGTCCAACCCGCTTGGATTAGAACCCAAAGCAGTAGTGAGCCTTCATGAGCCCCCCAAACCGCGGTAATTCGGTAGTACCAAGGTAGTTGGCTATTCGAGTTACTTGCTACGTATTGAATCGTAAAATCATTTGTGTAGAACGCGTAACACAAGATAAAGAACGAAATCGCTAGGAATCCGAACATACCCCACGACAGCGGTCGTGCACTGTTCATCAATAATGTGTTATTTCGAGCGGCTCCATACAGTGGGAGCACGCTTAGCAGCAGTGCAAGTCCCAAAGACAGGATCATCGCAAAATGGCCGATCTCGGCTATCATTGAGCATTTCCTTCTTTTTGTTCAGTCGTGTATTGCAAAGGCTCATGAGTTTTCTTCATTGCTTCAGCAACTTCAGAAGGCATATATTCTTCATCGTGCTTTGCCAACACCTCAAACGCTTCAATTGTCGTTGCATCCTTAAGGACACCTTGAGCAACAATACCTTGGCCTTCACGGAAAAGATCAGGAAGGATGCCATCATATAGAATCGTCACTTTAGGGCCTACATCAGCCAAATCGAAGCTAACACGCAATGATTCATTGTCACGGCTTACAGAGCCGACTACAACCATGCCACCAATACGTAAGCGTTGACCCACTTCAGGTTTTTTACCATCTTTGCCGTTGACGAGCTCGGTTGGTGTATAGAACAGATCCATGTTCTGGTTAAGTGCATAAACCATCAATCCAACAGTTGCACTGATACCAAAAAAGATCGCTAAGATAATGCCTAGCCTCTTTTTGCGTCTTGGGTTCATAGAGTGTTCTCCATATTTTTTGCTGCATCAATACGAGCTTGACGGTCAATCTTAGCTTGTACTTCATTTAATAATTGCTTACCACGACGAACGCTTACGACCAGTAAAATGATCATCGCGAGGAATGTGATTCCAAATGCACTCCATACATATGAGGCGTAGCCACCCATGGCAAAGAAATCACTCAGAGATTCAAAATACATAATTACCTACCCTACTACGCTTTATTAGCCGCTAGCTTGCGAACCCATGGACGGTGACTCTCTTTACTGATGATTTCGTTTCTAAAACGAACCATAGTCACAGCACCAAAGAAAAAGGCAAAACCGAAGATGTTAAGAAGAAGCGGCCATAGCATGTCACTTGAAATAGAAGGCTTATCAAACTTAGTAATTGTTGCGCCTTGGTGGAGTGTGTTCCACCACTCTACTGAAAAGTGAATGATAGGTAGGTTGATGACACCAACGATGGCCAAAATACCGGCTGCTTTTGCTGCGGTTTTTTGGTCGTCAAACGCATGGTGCAGTGCAATAACACCTAAATATAGGAATAGAAGAATCAGCTCTGAGGTTAAACGTGCATCCCAAACCCACCAAGCACCCCACATTGGTTTACCCCAAACAGCGCCAGTTAGTAACGCAATAAAGGTAAATACAGCACCGATAGGCGCCATAGCCAACGCAGCCATGTCTGACAGCCTTACCTGCCATACCAAACCGATAAAGGCGGCAATTGCCATCGACATGTATACACCCATAGACCAAATTGCAGACGGAACATGGATATAGATAATTCGGAAGCTATCGCCTTGCTGGTAATCAGAAGGGGCAAATGCAAGCCCCCATACAGTACCGGCGGATAGACACAATAGCGCTAGGATCGAAAACCATGGCAGAAGTTTACCAGCAAGCTGATAAGAGGTTTCTGCTTTGGCGTAGGGATGGAGCCATTTCCACATGTTGTAATCTCACTCTTACTTCATATTGCTTACAGCTATCACAGCTATAATTATTATAATTTATTTGACTTACAGCTTCTTTCAGTGACTCTAGGAGTTTGAAGGCTTTAAATCGTTCACTTTGAACATGCAAAGTGCTAGTGAGTGCGTAGTTAATCTTAACCAGGTAATTAACTAGTTAACACTCACTCTCAGTGCTGCACTGATGGCAAATGGGGTGAGCGTCATCGCGCCCATTAACATTGCCCCTAACACCGCTAATTGTCCGTTATACGCAACGCCTAACGCTGCGGCATCAATCGCTGATGTAGCAAATATAAGAATTGGGATATACAACGGCAAAATAAGCAGACTTAACAGCACACCACCTTTTTGTAACCCAACCGTTAAAGCCACACCAATCGCACCAATAAAGCTTAATGCAGGCGTACCGACCGATAACGTTAAGACTACCGATAACCAAGTATCGAAATCCAAGGACAGCAGCACCGCCAACAACGGACTGATCAATATTAATGGTAACCCTGTCAATAACCAGTGCGCTATGACCTTGGACAAGACTACCAACTGCAACGGGATGGGCATCAACATCATCTGCTCAAGCGCGCCATCTTGAAAATCATCACGAAACAAACGCTCTAAAGAGAGCAATGCAGAAAGCAAAGCCGCTACCCAAACAATACCTGCAGCAATACGTGCAAGTAGGTTTGGCTCAGGGCCGATACTCAATGGGAAAAGGGTGATGACAATAATAAAAAACCACAGAGGGTTAAAGATATCGGCTTGGCGACGAAATGCGATCAATAGCTCACGTCGGATGATCGTTGTCATTGAAGAGATCATATTACTCACCCAACTTTATTTTTCTTAGTTTCGGGCTATCAGCAAACATATCTTGGTGTGTGGTTAATAACACAATGCCACCGTTATCTGCATGCTGAGAAAAAAGAGACTCCAAAACCTTAACACCCTGCTTGTCTATTGCAGTCAGCGGTTCGTCTAGAATCCATAACATTTGCTTACTCAACCAAAGACGAGCCAATGCCACACGGCGCTGTTGCCCCGCTGAAAGTTGCCCTGCTGGTACGTCTTCTCTACCAGCAAGCCCCACTTGAGCCAATGCATTGTAAAGTTCTTCCTTACTCGTTCCACTGCTGTGAATCGATTGATAGAAGCTCAGATTTTCATAGGCACTGAGCTCGCGTTTCACGCCAGTTTGGTGACCAAGAAAAAGCAAATTTTGGTGATACATATCTCGGTTCGACTCAATAGATTCGCCATCCCAAGAGATAGTGCCGTCATCGCGGTCGCCTAGCCCGGTGATAATCCTAAGGAGTGTCGTTTTCCCAGTACCGTTACGACCTTCAACTTGAACCAGTTCACCGGGTTTCAATTGAAAAGACAACGATTCAAACAGAACCCTGTCGTCACGAATAGCAGTTAAATTTGAGACTTCTAGCATAGGTAAATTTAGTCGAGTAATGAGGGGGCTATAGTAGCACACCAATAAGGTGACAAAACAGGACTAGGCGTTTTCGAAAGGACAAACTCCGTAAGAAACTGTTACCACCGCATCACAATTTACACATTTTCATCAACAAACAAGATATTGCATTAGATACAAATACTTATAAACATCGTTCTATATAGGTATAACAGGCACAAAAAAAGAAGCCGAAGCTTCTTTTAAGAGGTGTGCGTGATGAACATCAATTGCTCATTACGCAGTAAGCGCTAAATTTAACGACGTCGAGTCGGGTCTCTGCGATCACGAGAGGATGCAGGTTGTTCATCATACGATGAAGGATTACTTCTTAACGAAGGGATTTTTTCCTTACCTGCGAGCTTATTCTGCAGAGACATCATCAGCTCAGCTTCTGCCTTAGGTAATTCACACTCTTCGATCAGTTCGTTTATCCCAGCCCCAAGCTGAACCATTTTAGTTGCACGTGTATACAAACGCCCATCGGTGTCCGCATGTTCCAACTCAACAATACGTTCATTCAAGTGTTTTATCAGATCTTGCTGTTCCGTCACTTTCTGACCAAGGCCAACCACAACAGAGCGAACTTCAAGTAATTGCTTACTCGATTTTTGAAGCTCTTTATCCAAGTTACGAACTTGCAGGCGTGACGTATCGATCTGCTTTTGAATTGCACTTTTTACTTTGCTAATCAAAATCACGATGAATAACGTAAAAACCCCAACTCCGACTATCAGAGCAATAGGGTTTAAAGGAAGCGCTTCAAACATTACAGGTGAGCCATCTCATCCCATTCGTCTTCACTTAACAGCTTGTTCAGATCGACTAAGATAAGAAGCTTGCCATCACGGTTACTAACACCTTGGATGAACTTAGCACTTTCATCAGTACCAACACTTGGTGTCGTGTCGATTTCAGAAGAACGCAGGTAAACAACTTCAGCAACGCTATCTACTAAAATGCCAATAACTTGACGCTCAGACTCAATAACAATAATGCGTGTGTTATCAGTGATTTCACCTTGCATCAAACCAAAACGAGAACGAGTGTCAATAACAGTAACAACGTTACCACGCAGGTTGATAATACCTAAAACGTAGTCTGGAGCACCCGGTACTGGAGCAATCTCGCTGTAACGCAATACTTCACGTACTTGCATTACATTGATGCCGTAAGTTTCTTCTTCTAGTTGAAATGTCACCCATTGAAGTACTTCATCATTTGTTTGATCTTTTCTTACTTCAACTTCACTCATATGAGACATAGATAATCCTCTTGCCGTCGTTACCGACCACTGTTGTTAACTTGATGCTTATATTGTACCAATCGTAGTACTAGCCCAATGCTTTTACGTCTAGCCCTGCATTTAGCATGGCGGTTAATGCTTCAACATGGATCAAAGCACACATTTTTTCTTTTACCATACCAGCGAGCCATGGCCGTTTCCCTGCCGTTTCTCGCCAGCGTACTTTATCTGTATTAAGCAGCTCGGTACCTTTAAGCTCTGTGCTCGCAAGCCCCCACAAGCTTTCGCCAAGCATGACTATATATTGATAATTTTCTTTATAATCATCACATAATAGCTTTTCAGGCATCACCCATTTGGCGGTATCAACCACGTCTAGCTTACTATCTCGATTAGTTTGCAACCCCAAATACCAAGCAGGTTTGCCAATAATATGACTTAACTCTTCGAGGCGATGAATACCCCCGAGCTCATCAAGTGGCACAGCAAACGTCACACCGTTCACATCAAAATACAGCACTTGAAAATCTTCAGTTCTAGCCGTCGTTTCCCATGATGTAAACTGACCGGCTCCACCAGCTTGAGTTTCAAGTTCGGTAAATGGCTCAATTTGAGGAGATTCAAGATCGGGTTCAGTAGCCTTAACTTCTACTTGCTCCGTCTCCAGCGATTCAGCTTGTAACTCTTCAATTTGCTGCGATTCAACAGGTGGCTCTACAGCAATTGATAAATCAGGTTCTGGAAGATCCCAATCTTGAATTTCAGGATCTACAGACACTTGAACAGACTCTACTGCAGCGTCAAACATTTGCATGTCTGCCTGCTGAGCAATTTGCTGTGTGTTCCGATCCATCAACTCATCTAGATTCAGCTCATCGACAACATTAGTCGCTTCTAAACGACTCAGAAGTTTCTGAACATCCTCAAGATTCGGCACTTCAAATTCTGCAGCGCGTATTTCGGCGTAGCTTGAATAATGACTTGTCGTTAATTGTGGCTCTGGCTCTGGCTCTG
>NZ_JBFRTD010000023.1:172962-208461 GCF_041473955.1 Vibrio sp. 10N.222.54.E6
CTGGCTCTGGCTCTGGCTCTTTAGTTTGTGATTCGTCGCTAGACTCGTCAACAAGAAAAGCATCAGATTCAAAGTTTTCATCGCCTAACAGCGCGGTAAAGTAATCATCGATTGCTTGTTCACTCGATAAACTTGGTTGCGTCAATGTCGATTCGTTATTCGCGCTCATTTATCGCTAACCTCTCGAGATAAATAAGCAGCTGTTTATAAGCAAATACACCACGGCTACCCGATGCGAAATGAGATGCTGGTAAACGTTTTAGACTGGCATCGCGAAACTTGGTATCAATCGGCACAGCAGAGGTCCAAACTTGGTTTGGATAGTCATCTTTAAGCTGAGTCAATGTTTGCAATGATGCTTTCGTTCGCTTGTCGTACATCGTCGGGACAATCGTCACCTTAAACGGTGTTTTGCGAGACTTCTGCATAATGGTTAGAGTGCGAATCATGCGCTCTAAACCCTTCATCGCCAAAAATTCAGTCTGTACCGGAATCAAGATACGATCACTGGCAGCCAACGCATTCACCATCATCACACCAAGAATAGGCGGACAATCGATAAGCACGTAGTCATAGTCATCTTTCAAAGCGGCTAAAGCACGCTTTAAGATCAAGCCCATACCACTTCGATTTCCCATTACACGGTCTAATGTCGCCAATGACATGTGTGCGGGAATAATATCGATACCTTCAATTTCGGTCTGTATAGTCAACGCTCTCACAGCTTGCGTAGAAAACTCACGCAGCTGGAACAGATCAAACAGGCTCGATTCCACCGTATCTGAGTCGTAACCCAGATAGGTGGTTAGTGATGCATGTGGGTCAGTATCAACCAACAACACACGATGACCCTTTAAGGCAAGTAAGCCAGCTAGGGTCACTGTCGTCGTCGTTTTCCCAACGCCACCTTTTTGGTTTGCAACACTCCAAACAATCATGTCGATTTACCTAAGCTAACCCAACTTCGACCAAAATCCGTTCCGCAACGCGGTCTAGAGGTAGGTCTTCAGTAGAAATGCCAGCTTTTGCTACAGCTTGAGGCATACCATATACAACACAACTATCTTCGTCTTGCGCCCAAATGGTCGAACCCGCTGTTTTTAACATGCGAGAACCTTCTCGACCATCAGCACCCATACCGGTCAGTATCATAGACAACACTTTATCGCCGTAGATCTTAGCTGCAGAACCAAAAGTGACATCTACACAAGGCTTGTAGTTCATTCGGTCACCACCATCGATAATCTTCAGACGCGCCGAACCCGGGCGACCATCAATCATCATTTGCTTTCCGCCTGGAGCAAGATAAGCCACCCCAGGTTTCAACAGGTCTCCGTCTTGAGCTTCACGAACTTCAATCTTACACAAGGTATTCAAGCGGCTAGCAAAAGCAGCGGTGAACGTTGCTGGCATATGCTGCACTAACACAATCGGATGCGGGTAGCTGGCAGGGATGCGTGTCAAAATTTTCTGTAGTGCAACTGGCCCACCAGTAGAAGTACCAATTGCAGTTAATTGATACTTTTTACCCGAAGCTCTGAATTTCGCGGTTGAAGCAACCGCTGGTTTAGCAGCAGGGGCTGTTGCTGAAATAGATTGGCGCAATGGCGCTGATGTTGACGCCGTAGCTGTTGCGGTAGCTCTTGGCGCAACAGGAGTGCGTCGCATAAACGCGCGTTTTGCAGCAATCTGAATCACGCGCTGCTGAAGCAATGCGACAGCATCGTCACGGTTACGAGCGATGTCTTCAAATTTCTTAGGTAAGAAATCTAGAGCACCCGCATCTAACGCATCTAACGTTGCTCTTGCACCATCATGCGTTAGCGATGAAAACATCAAAATAGGCGTCGGAGACGCAGCCATAATTTCACGAACGGCAGTAATACCGTCCATGACAGGCATCTCGATGTCCATGGTAATTACGTCAGGTCTTAGCTTTTTCGCTTTCTCAACCGCTTCTTTACCGTTTACTGCTACATCGATGACTTCTAGGCGAGCCTCCGAGTTGATGATCTCGCTTACTCTACGACGGAAGAAGCTCGAATCATCAACGACTAATACTTTAATCGCCATATTTATCCTTAAGTTAAATTCTTGATGCAGCTGCGTACTGCTTCAACAAGTCCGGCACATCTAAAATCAATGCTATGTGACCGTCACTTGTAATTGTCGCACCTGCCATTCCTGGCGTGCCTTGAAGAAGCTTATCAAGTGGCTTAATAACCACTTCTTCTTGGCCGATAAGCGCATCTACAACAAAACCAACACGTTGACTACCAAGTTGCACAATAACAACATGACCATGACCTTGACGTCCTTCAACAAGACCTTCTTTAGGTGTAAGCCAATTTTGTAAGTAGAACAGTGGAATAGACTTATCGCGAACGATGATCGTTAGCTGGCCATCAACCACGTTTGTGCGGCTTAGGTCTAGGTGGAAGATTTCATTTACAGAAGCCAGTGGCAATGCGAACGGGTGACCCGCAACACCGACCATTAAGGTTGGTAGAATCGCAAGTGTCAACGGAACCTTAATGGTTATCTTGGTGCCTTGGCCCATCTCTGAATCGATATCAATAGAACCATTCAGTGTGTTGATCGCTGTTTTCACAACGTCCATACCTACACCACGGCCAGAGATATCTGAGATCTTTTCTTTACTTGAAAAGCCAGGAGCAAAGATTAGATTGAAACACTCTTTATTTGTTAGGCGAGACGCTGCATCATCATCCATCAGACCGCGCTTAACCGCGATTGCACGAAGCTTATCAGGGTCCATACCGCCGCCATCATCAACGATAGCCAGTTCAATGTGATCGCCTTCTTGAGAGGCAGACAGAATCACTTTACCGGTTTTAGATTTACCCGCAGCAACACGGTCGTCCGGCATTTCGATACCATGATCGACAGAGTTTCTCACCAAGTGAATCAGGGGATCAGCAAGTGCTTCTACTAAGTTTTTATCAAGATCCGTTTCTTCGCCACGCATTTCAAGAACGATGTCCTTCTTCAAGGTACGAGCAAGGTCACGGACAACGCGAGGGAAGCGACCAAATACTTTCTTGATCGGCTGCATACGCGTCTTCATTACTGCACCTTGTAGGTCAGCAGTAACAACATCTAAGTTAGAGACAGCTTTCGACATTTCTTCGTCGTTGCTGTTTAAACCTAAGCTAACGAGGCGGTTACGAACCAATACTAGCTCACCCACCATGTTCATGATGGTATCCAGTGTTGATGTATCAACACGAACTGTGGCTTCAGCTTGCTGCTTCTTCGCAGGCGCTTTAACTTCAGCTTTTGCTGGTACGCTAGGCTTAGGCTCTGCTTTTACAGCAACAGGAGCAGGCTGTGGTTTAGGAGCGACTTTCGGCGCAACAGGCTCAGGCTTCGCTTGTACAGGCTTAGTCGCAGCATCCAACTCTTCAATTGAAGGGCCGTTACCTGAACCGTGTAACTGGTCAAGTAAACTCTCAAACTCAGCATCAGTCATTAGGTCATCGCCTTCAGACTTTACTGGTGCTTTGGCTACCGGAGCGACTGGAGGAGGTGGTGGTGGCGTTGAGCTTGCAGCTGTCGGGCTTTGACCTGCACCATGCAACTCATCTAACAACTTTTCAAATTCGTCGTCAGTAATGTCACCACTCGCAGCAACTGGCTGAGGTGCCACAGGTGCTGGCGCTGGTGTGTCTACAGATGATGTCGTTGGTGAACCACCCTTGCCGTGAAGTTCATCAAGTAAACGCTCAAATTCATCTTCAGAAATATCATCCACGGAAGATGCACTGATGTTTGTACTTTCAACAGTAGGTTCCTGAGCAATAACAGGCTCAGGAGCTGCAACGATAGGCTCAGAGATAACCGGTGCTGGAGCTTCTACTGCCACAACTTCATCTTCAGACTCTGGCTTACAGAGGCGATGAAGTTCATCCAGTAAAGATTGGTCTGCTGGTACTAAAGCTTCCTCATCTTGCACGGCTTTAAACTGTACATTGACTGTATCTAAAGCCTGTAGCATCGTATCCATCAGTCCTGATGTTACACTGCGTTGGCCATTTCTTAGAATGTCGAACACATTCTCAGCACCATGACAAGTATCCACCAGCTCGGTCAATGCTAGGAAACCAGCACCACCTTTTACTGTATGGAAACCACGGAAAATAGCGTTTAGTAGTTCTTTGTCGTCAGGGTTATTCTCTAGCTCTACCAGTTGTTCTGATAGGAGTTCGAGGATCTCTCCTGCTTCGACTAAAAAGTCCTGAAGAATATCTTCGTCTAAATCGTAGCTCATACGTTACCTTTAAAATCCAAGACTGGATAACAAATCGTCGACTTCATCTTGAGATGCAACAGCATCCTCACGAGCTTCTGGGTTCATGATCGGACCCTCTGGAGCAATAGATGACTTCTTCTCTGTCTCTGGTGTTGGTTCTATTTGATTCGCACCGAATACGGTGAGAATCTCTACCAGACGTCCTTCAACCTCATTCACCAAGGTAATAACTTTGCTAATAATCTGCCCAGTTAAATCTTGGAAATCCTGAGCCATCAAGATTTCAGTCAGTTGTCCACGTAGTTCAGTACTATCACCTTCTACTTGGACAAGTAATCCATCAATGCGGTGGCATAAAGCTTTGAATGTTACTAGCTCAATGCGGCCATGCATCAGTTCATTCCATTGAGGCCTTACTTGAAGTAAACACTCGTGTAAATTAGTTGCAATTGGCATACAGCGATCGACAGCGTCCATCGTTTTGTTCGCCGCAACTTCCGTTTTATCAATGACATATTGAAGGCGATCCCTGGCGTCAGGGATTTCATCATTTGCGATAACGTTAATACGCTCGTCAAAGTTGAATTGTGTCAAAGAATCATGGAGGTCACGAGTCAGACTGCCTATTTCTTGAAGCATTGGGTTATCTTGAAGATTAAAATTATCTTCATAAATGCTTCTAACAAGAGAATCAGCACCTTGCTGCTCGTCGTTTTCAAGCAGCTCTACTAATTTTTTTGCTTGTTCTAATGAAATCATCCTGAGTCCGGCCTTACTCCGCATAGTTTGTGACGCTTCAGCTTTAGAGGTAAACGGGAAACAAAAAAGTTAATGTCTCTCTATGAAGCGCCTGAAACAGGTTATTATGAGTGCTTATAAACGCTCAAAAATCTTGTCGAGTTTCTCTTTTAGAGTTGCGGCAGTGAACGGCTTCACAATGTAACCATTAACACCCGCTTGCGCTGCTTCGATGATCTGCTCACGCTTAGCTTCTGCTGTGATCATAAGCACTGGAAGGTGCTTAAGTTCAGCGTCTGCACGGACGTGTTTTAGAAGATCAATACCTTGCATACCCGGCATGTTCCAGTCAGTTACCACGAAATCAAATTCGCCTTTTTTCAGCATAGGTAACGCGGTCAAGCCATCGTCTGCTTCTTGAGTGTTGTTGAAACCTAAATCACGAAGTAGGTTTTTAACAATTCGGCGCATCGTTGAAAAATCATCAACAATGAGAATTTTCATGTTTTTGTTCAAATTAGCCTCCACTGAATAAAATCAGTGTTGTTAGTCGTTCTGTGTCCAAGCACTTAACTTAGTGCGTAAACGCTGCATAGATTGGCTTAGTATTTGGCTGACACGAGATTCGCTGACACCTAATACTTCCCCAATCTCTTTTAAATTGAGTTCTTCGTCGTAATAAAGCGAAAGCACGAGGCCTTCCCTTTCCGGAAGTTGTTTTATCGAGTCGATCAAAGCTTGGCGGAATGATTCATCTGCAACCCCTTGAAAAGGCGTATTATCTTGAGAATCTTCATTCGGAGATATTACATCATCAGAGACACCTAAGTCTTCTATCCCTACCAATTTTGAGCAATTAATATCAGTTAAAGCACTGTGATACTGGTCTAAACTCAGCCCCATGTGCTTTGCCACCTCAGCATCACTGGGATCGCGATTGAGAGTGCCCTCTAATTCCGCGATTGCACTACTGATTTCTCGATTATTTTTATGAACCGATCTCGGGACCCAATCCCCGCGGCGAATGTCATCCAACATTGCCCCACGAATTCGAATACCTGCGTACGTCTCAAAGCTTGCGCCTTTGGTACCATCATAGTTCTGTTGCGCTTCAATCAGGCCAATCATGCCGGCTTGAATCAAGTCATCAACTAATACATTAGGCGGTAATCGCCCCAACAAATGATGAGCGATACGCTTAACCAACACAGAGTACTTCTCAAAAAAAGCCTGCTGGCTATTGTGATTAGCATGTTGATCGTAAGTAAGCGCTTTATTCACCAAATGGTTCCTCTATAAATTCAGTACGGTTCAGCAGCCTTTCAACAAAAAACTCCAAGTGTCCGCTTGGTGTTTTTGGTATTGGCCAGGTCAATGCCTTATTAGCCAAAGAGCTGATTGCCAATGCAGCTGGAGAGCGAGGAAACGCATCGACTACGATTTTCTGTCTCTTAACTGATTGACGTACTTTATCATCTAAAGGAATACATGCTACGAGTTCGAGGCTCACATTCAAGAAGCGCTCTGTGACCAAAGTCAACTTTGCAAATAATTCTCGGCCTTCGCGATAGCTTCTGACCATATTTGCAACAATTTTGAATCGCTGTACTTGGTGCTCTCGACTCAACAGCTTAATCAATGCATATGCATCAGTAATCGACGTTGGTTCATCACAAACCACCACAACCACGTCCTGCGCAGCTCTTGAGAAGCTGATGACCATATCGGATATACCCGCTGCGGTATCAACCAATAAGATATCCATCTCGTCTTCAAGCGAACCAAAAGCACGAATCAATCCAGCGTGTTGAGCGTGTGAAAGTTCAGTCATGCTTTGTGTGCCTGATGTCGCTGGAATAATTTTAATTCCGTGCGGCCCTTCGACAATCGCATCCTTAAGTTCACACTCGCCAGCCAACACATGCCCAAGATTTCGTTTAGAACGAATGCCGAGCATGATGTCTACGTTAGCTAATCCTAAATCGGCATCCAGTACCATGACTTTCTTGCCTTGGCGAGCCATACAAATAGCCATACCTAACGTTACATTCGATTTACCTACGCCTCCCTTGCCACCCGTTACAGCGATAACTTTTGTGAGTGAAGGCTGGGTTAAGCGACGGAGGCCGCTAGCTTGATCGTGTATCATATTCTCATTCATATTTATCCGCCGCCTAGAGCCCTTCAGAATCGCTATTCCAGTAATGAGGTTCATTCTCTGTCGATTTTTCTAATAACTCATTGGCCTTAGCAATCATGTACTTTGGCTGAGCAATAACGATATCTTCAGGAACTCGTTGACCATTTGCTATATAAGCAACTGGCAATGCATTTTGTATTACCACACTGATGAACTCACCCAAACTAAGCGATTCGTCCAGCTTCGTCAGGATACATCCCGACAGCGGGATTCTTCTAAAGTGTTCAATGGTTTCTTGTAGTACTTTGCGTTGCGCGGTTGCGGGTAACACAAGGTAACTATTGATAACGGAACCACTCTCTTGCATCAATGTGTCTAACTGCTCAGATAGGCGAACATCTCGCTGCCCCATACCTGCAGTATCGACTAGAATCAGGCGACGATTACGTAACTGATATATTACATCGGCCAATTCACTAGAATCTTTAGCAACTCTTACAGGACAACCCATAATTCGACCATAAATCGATAACTGCTCATGTGCACCTATGCGATATGTGTCCGTTGTCACAAGCGCTACGTTGTCTGCACCGTACTCCATTGCTGCGCGGGCTGCGAGCTTAGCAACGGTTGTTGTTTTACCTACGCCAGTCGGGCCAAGTAAGGCCACAATACCGCCGCGTTTTAAAATATCTTTTTGTGTTACTGAGATTTGATCCGCGACCAGAGCAAGCAAGGCTTTCCATGCTCGTGCTGGTTTTGTGTCTTCTGGAATGTAACAGGCCATTTGATCGGCGAGTTCTGCCGAAACACCCATACGTTCTAGGCGCTTGATAAGCATCGCTCGCAAAGGTTCGCGACGTTCGACTTCTTGCCACATGAGTCCAGAGACTTGGTGCTCTAACAAACGACGAATTGAAGTCATCTCGTCGCGCATCGTTTCCATTTCAGTATCTGAACCTTTGGATTGAGCATTCTCACGACCACGATCATAACGGGTAGGATCTAAGCGAGGTGCTGGACGCTCTACTCTGCGATCTTCGGCAATCAATTTAGATAAACCCGTTTCACGAGCAAAGGCCGAGTCAAGGGTGCCGCTAGAATGCTGGCTACTCTGAGGTTGATGACCGTTACTTGACTGGCGATTGAGCAATGCTGATAACGAGTCTTCGTTTTCAGCGCGATGTTGTTGATCATCGTCGGCGCCATGACTGTATTGCTTTAGCATATTCGCAAAGCGCTTGGTCATTGAGCGTCCACCTTCTGCATTCGGCTGGATGCTAACCTTGTCATCATCTAATTGACGACGCCCAGTTGGCAATTTGGGCTCAGACATTTGAGTGTACTGGCTTTGCGTAGGCTGCTGAGGTTTATTGAGTCTGGGACTTGCTGTCGACGGGCTGGAATCGCCATCAATAGCGGCAACAATTTCCACACCACCTGCGACCTTTTTGTTAGACATGATCACCGCTTCTGAGCCAAGTTCTTCTTTAACTTGGAGCAGGGCTGTTCGCATATCTTTTGCAAAAAATCGTTTAATTTTCAATTCGATCGTCCGTTCTAATTAGGCGGCTTAATTACCAACAGCTTGTACTATACGTATCTGCTTTTCGTCTGGTATCTCTTGGTAAGATAATACTCTCAAGCTTGGGATCGTGTTTTTCACGAACTTAGCCAGAGTCGAACGTAAAACACCAGAGGTCAATAATACCGCTGGCTCACCTTTCAGTTCTTGCTCTTGTGTCGCGTTACTGAGTGAGGTCTGTAAACGTTCGGCTAAACCAGG
This sequence comes from Vibrio sp. 10N.222.54.E6, assembly GCF_041473955.1. Lineage (NCBI taxonomy): Bacteria > Pseudomonadati > Pseudomonadota > Gammaproteobacteria > Vibrionales > Vibrionaceae > Vibrio > Vibrio sp. 10N.222.54.E6. Next base: position 181,900 of record NZ_JBFRTD010000023.1, read on the forward strand.
TTCAATACCAGCAGATTCTCCGCCGGATGCCTGCATGGTTTGATGCAAGATTTGTTCCAATTCAGGAATCAAGGTTATAACTGGTAATTCTGGCTCTATACCATTGATTTCTTGAACAATTAGTCGTTTTAGTGAGATACGAACAGCTGCAGTTAATATGTCAGGTTCTTGACTCTTAGAAGAGTACTCCGACAAAGTTTGGACAATGGTTCGAATATCACGAATTGGAATCGCTTCATTCAGTAGGTTTTGTAGAACTTTCACAACCACACCAAGCTGTAATTGATCCGGTACAAAACCTTCCACCAGCTTAGGTGTTGATCGGCTAAGCATCTCAAGTAAGTTTTGAACTTCTTCGTGGCCAATCAACTGTGAAGCGTTATTCGTTAACTGCTGGCTAAGGTGTGTGGCAAGTACGGTTGAAGAGTCTACAACCGTATAACCTAAGGCTTGTGCGTGTTCACGCTGCTCTTCACGAATCCAGACGGCTTCAAGGCCAAAGGCAGGGTCAATCGTCGGCTCTCCATCTATCATCCCATAGACTTGGCCAGGGTTAATCGCGAGCTCCATGTCCGGCTTGATCTCAGCCTCACCAACCGCTACCCCCATCAGGGTAATTCGATAGCTGTTTGGTGTCAGTTCCAGATTATCGCGAATGTGTACTGCTGGAATCAAGAAACCAAAATCTTGAGACAGCTTTTTCCGTACACCTTTCACGCGCTCAAGCAATTCACCACCTTGGTCTCTATCGACCAAAGGAATCAAGCGGTACCCCACTTCGAGACCAATAATATCTACCGGTTGAACATCATCCCAAGACAGTTCTTTTTGCGATGCGGGCTTATCACCATTGGCATTAGCGGTTGCAGGTAGATTTTTCTCTTCTACCTTTGCCTTGTTCTTTTTATCGATAAAGTAAGCCCCAGCCCCAGCAACCACAGCAAGGCTCAAGAAGGAGAAATGTGGCATACCAGGAACAATACCCATGATGCCGAGGATAGCAGCGGTGATCATTAGGGCTTTAGGATTATCGAACATTTGGAAGACAAGTTGTTCGCCCATGTCTTCATCAGTATTTTGACGCGTTACCATCATCGCCGCAGCAATAGAAAGTAACAGCGATGGTATTTGTGCAACCAGACCGTCACCGATAGTCAGTAGCGTATAGATTTCGATGGCCTCACCAAAACCAAGGTCAAACTGAGCCATACCGATACTCAAGCCGCCAATGATGTTGATGAACAATATCAAGATACCGGCTATTGCATCGCCTTTAACAAACTTAGATGCACCGTCCATCGAGCCGTAGAAGTCGGCCTCTTTGGTCACTTCAAAACGTCGAGTACGAGCCTGATCTTGGTCGATCAAACCCGCATTCAAGTCGGCATCGATTGCCATCTGTTTACCCGGTAGGGCATCTAGGGTGAAACGCGCACTTACTTCCGAAATACGACCCGCACCTTTGGTTACAACCATGAAGTTGATGATCATCAAAATCAAAAACACCACTAGACCTACCGCGTAGTTACCGCCGATAACCACGTTACCGAAGGCTTCAATAACGTTACCGGCCGCGTCACCACCTTCGTGACCATGAAGCAATACCACACGTGTCGAAGCAACGTTCAAAGCTAATCGAAGTAGAGTCGCAATCAGAAGTACGGTCGGGAATGCAGCGAAGTCCAAAGGCCTGCGGGTATAAACCGAAACCAGTAACACAACCATGGACAGTGCAATGTTGAAAGTGAAGAACATGTCCAACAAGAAGGCTGGTATTGGCAACACCACCATAGCGAGCGTCGCAAGTACCATAACGGGTGCGCCAATTGCAGGCATCGCACGATTAGGGATTTTAGGCAGCTTGTCCGCAAAAGGCAGGGAGAATTTCATAAGTCTAGACAGTTTCGCTATGTTGTAGCCATCTCACTAAGCTATTTGAGGCTCAGGTCTAAGCTATGTTGCTATGGTTTATAGTGCATAGGTTCAAATGCACAGGTTTATAATACTAAGCTTTATATGCTCGGGATTTATAACGCTAGGATTTATAATGACTGGGCTTATAATACTCAGATTTACAATGCTAAGGTTATTAATGATCGGCTTATAATATTCGGGGTTGATATAGCAAACACTGTACCAACACTTTTCGTCAAATTATTGCCATCGCCTCTCTAAAAAGAGGATTAGCTAGCCCGCTATTATCAGGGTTCATCAAGCAGAGCTCAAGCAATTGATCTAATGTCGTAAATCAGGTGGGATCGGCATATTAGAATCTTGGAGTTTTGGCCTCTCTCCGCCTCGTTTTCGGTACTGTTTCAGTTGAAACACATATGCAAGCACTTGAGCAACTGCTGTAAACAGACCGTCAGGAATTTGTTGTTCTAGTTCGGTAGTGTGATAAAGCGCCCTAGCCAATGGTGGCGCAGGAACAATATAGATGTCATTTTCACGGGCAATTTCACGGATCTTCATTGCCATATGATCAACACCTTTCGCAACTACAACGGGGGCTTTGTCTTGATTCTGCTTATAGCGTAGAGCCACCGAGAAATGCTCCGGGTTGGTCACAATCACATCCGCTTGAGGTACGTCAGCCATCATACGGCGCTGGGCAGCTTCTCTTTGCAACATACGAATGCGGCCCTTAACTTCAGGCTTACCTTCAGTATCTTTGTGTTCATCTTTAATTTCTTGTTTGGTCATCTTCAGCTGATCGGCGTGTTGCCAAATCTGGAACGGGATATCAATCGCCACCACGATAAGTAAAGAGCAGCTGATCAGCAGAATAAAATTAAGCAAGATATCTAAAGCGTGGAAGATATTCTGTGGGTATACCTCCATGCTCAGTTGCATTAAATCGTGTTGAGAAGCTTGAATAAGATAGATGGCCATTCCCGAAACAAGTGCCACTTTCAAGATAGATTTCAACAGTTCAACCCAACTCTGCAGACCAAACATACGCTTAATACCACTGAGTGGGTTTAGCTTAGACGCCTTAGGCATCGCCGCCTGCATAGAGAAATTAATTCCTCCGACACCCGCCGCACCAATGACGGCTGCAACAAATAAGGTTATCAGGATTAAGAACAGCGGGAACAATAGATTCACTAATGCGCCACCTGCAATTTCGAGGAGTTTTGTGGTATCAAAAACTTCTTCCCGACTCAGAGAAAACAGACGTTGCATTGTTTCGAACAAAGCTTTCGCCATCGATTCACCAAACCACATTAAAGCAATCGCACCAACAATAAGTACCGACGCCGACGCTAACTCTTTTGACCTTGCAACCTGCCCTTTCTCTTTGGCCTGTTGCAAGCGTTTGGGCGTGGCGTCTTCCGTGCGTTCTTGACCGTCTGACTCTGCCATTTTAGTCTCCTAGCACTCTAACCTGATTAGACGACATATCTGTTGTTCGGTTTGTATCCAGAATAACTCATAGTGACTAAATAAGCCGCCAAGGATATACCAACAAAGCAATAGGCCCACGAGTAGCGCAAATGAGAAACCCAAAGAAAAGATATTTAGTTGAGGTGCCGCACGCGTCATTACACCAAACGAAAGGTTAATCGTCAGCAGCGCAATAATACCAGACAATGACATTGCTAATGCTGTTTTGAACATGATACCCAACCACAGAGCAAGCTCTCTATAATCAACAGAGGTCAAACTTCCACTGCCAATGGGCAAAGTCTTAAAGCTGAACACCACCAGCTGCAGCATTTTCAAGTGACCGTCTGTCTCCAAAAAAAACATGGTCGCTAGCAACATAAACAACTGGCCCAGTACTGGCGTGTTTTGCCCGTTAGCCGGATCCACCATAGAGGCGAAACCCAAGCTTGATTGCATACCCAATATCTGGCCGAGCATCACGAAAGTTTGAATCATGAATTGGGTGACAAACCCCATGGCAACGCCAATCACGATTTGTTCAAATACAGTCAAGAAACCTTGGAAAGAGAGCAGTTCAATCTCTTTAGGAACAGCGGGGATCGCAGGCATCACCGCAAAGGTGATCGCTAAACCTAAATACAGACGAATACGCGGCGACACAAAGCGTGCACCGGTTACTGTCATCACCATCAGCATGGCTGAGATGCGAGTGTAGGGCCAAAAATAATTGGCTAACCACTCTAGTACAAGGCTCGTTGGGTATTCCATATCGGTTTAGTAAAGAACTTGTGGCAAGCGTTCGATGAGTTCGAAAAAGAACTCCATCATCATTTGGGTCATCCAATGCGCAAACATCATCAACGCTAATAACGTCACGATCAAACGTGGTAGGAAACTTAAAGTTTGTTCATTGATCGAAGTAGCCGCTTGGAAAACAGCCACAACCAAACCAATCAGCAGGCTAGGAATAATTATGGCGCACACCATAATTAGTACCATCCAAAGGGCATCTTGGAACAAATCTACGAATATTTCAGGATTCATGCTTCCCCCAGCTACAAGGCAAAACTGCCGGCGAGTGTGGAGAGTATCAAATTCCAACCATCAACAAGGACGAACAACATCAACTTAAACGGCAACGATACAATCATTGGTGACAACATCATCATACCCATGGCCATCAAAACTGATGCCACCACCAAGTCGATAATTAGGAACGGCAAGAACAACATAAAGCCTATCTGGAAAGCTGTTTTCAATTCAGACGTGATAAACGCAGGAATCAGAACCGCCATTGAAACATCTTCTGGGTTAGTTACTTGCGCACCGGATATCTCAACAAAAGTTTCAAGATCTTTGATTCGAGTCTGTTTAAGCATAAAAGACTTAATCGGCCCTTGGGCAACATCAAACGCCTGTCGCGCTGATATCTGTTCATTCAAATAAGGCTGAACAGCTTGTTCATTGACCTGACTGATTACTGGCGACATGATGAAGAAGGTCAGAAATATCGCAATGCCAATAATCACTTGGTTTGAAGGTGTTTGTTGGAGACCCATTGCCTGACGCAAAATAGACATCACAACCACAATGCGGGTGAACGATGTCATCAAAATAACCATCGCCGGCAAGAAGCCAAGCATGGTCATTAACGCAAGAATTTGCAGGTTAATCGAGTAGTCTTCACCGCCATTGGCATTGGTGGTCATGGTAAATGCAGGTATGCCGCCACCATTACCGGTTAAGCTACCAGTGGTCATAGTCTTCGATTTGGCTTGATCTTGCTGCATCGTACTGATGGTGACCGACTCAGATCCAGCGGTATTCGCAGGAATGACAGTGCCATCTTCAACCTGTGCAAATACTGACACGCTAAATACGAGAGAGCAGAATATGATGAGCTGAACCAACCACACTTTCACCGTACGGAAAAATCCGGCATGGCAAAAGTAAAATGGATTCAAAAATCCGTTACTTGTTTGCATCTTTTTTTATTAGCTGGGAAAGCTGACTTGAAAATGTACTTTTTTCCAGCATCTCCTGAGTGAGAGGTTTATCGAGCTTAGAGATCAGCTGAATCGATTGTGTGGTAATGCCTACCAAGAACTGTTCATCACCCGCTTGTACAATAGCGATACGTTCTTTTGTGCCTACCGGAATTTGCCTAATAATAGCCAAACCTTGTTGATTCGACATCGCAGGCACTTGCATTCGCTTCAGTAGCCAAGCAATAAATAAAATGAAGGCTATAACGAAAATTAGCGACCCAAAGGTGGTCGCTAAATCGAGAGAAGGAGGCGTTGCCGCAAAGGCAATAGAAGGAGTAGCAAGTAGCCCTACTCCCAAGACTCTACGAGACAAACCTGTCATTCCGAGAGAAGAGCCCGCCAGTCTTTGAGACAAGAAGCCCATTAACGCAACTTCTTAATTCGTTCTGTTTGACTAATAACGTCTGTCAAACGAATACCAAATTTGTCATTCACCACAACCACTTCTCCATGAGCAATCAGAGTGCCGTTAACCATCACGTCAAGTGACTCACCAGCAATTCTATCTAGCTCAACAACCGAACCTTGGTTCAATTGAAGTAAGTTACGGATACTAATTTGAGAGCGGCCGACTTCCATTGAGATAGTCACTGGGATATCCATAATGGTATCCAGCTTACGACGCTCATCTTCTGAAATTGGAGACGATGAGTCGGTTAACTCATCAAGTGGTGCCGCGAGAACATCATCAACATCGATTGACGGTGCTGAAGGGTCTTCACCAAGTGCTGCAGCCCATTCGTCTGCTAGCTTTTGATCTTCACTAGGTTCCATTACCAATTCCTATACTTTTATCTACTTTGCTATTCTTCATCTTCGCTGTTTTCCAACTCAGACATTAAGTCTTTGCCAAGAAAGGCGAGATCGGTTTTGACCACATGAGGTCTTTCAATTTTTTCAGAAATCTGTACCGCGAGCTTCTCTCCAGAACGGCCCATTTTAACACGATAGGTCGGCAGTTCTTCAACAAACATGGTTGCATGCTCAGGCATATTCATCGGGATAACATCCCCAGGACGAAGTTCCATCAAATCACGCAAAGAGATATCTTGCTCGAGCAAATTGACACGGAAGTTGACTGGCACATCCATGATTTCATCACGCAATGCAGAGCTCCAACGAACGTCGGTTTCCATTTTATCTGATTGGACACCAGCATCCAGCAGTTCACGAATCGGCTCAACCATTGAGTAAGGCATAACCACATGGAAATCACCGCCGCCGCCATCGACTTCAATGTGAAATGAACTCACAACAATCACTTCGGTTGGACTCACAATGTTAGCCATGCTTGGGTTTACTTCAGAGTCCAAGTATTCAAACTCAACGCCCATCACGGGAGACCAAGCTTCTTTGTAGTCTTCAAAAACAATTTTCAGTAGTAACTGAATAATTCGTCTTTCTGTTGGTGTAAATTCGCGACCTTCAATCTTGGCGTGAAAACGACCATCACCACCAAAAAAGTTCTCTACGAGAATGAAAACTAGCCGAGCTTCCATCGTGATTAGCGCAGTACCTTTTAACGGGCGGAAGCGAACCATGTTTAAACTTGTGGGTACATAGAGTGTGTTCTGGTACTCACCAAATTTCATCATCTGTACGCCGTTGATCGACACTTCAGCCGTCTTACGCAACATATTAAACAAGCTAATACGCATATGGCGTGCGAAACGCTCGTTAATAAGTTCAAGGGTCGGCATTCGACCACGAACGATTCGATCTTGTGATGAGAAATCAAAATTGACCGTATTGTCACTTTCGGTTTCTAAGACATCTTCAACGTCTTCAACATCATCAACGCCATGTAATAGCGCATCAATTTCGTCTTGGCTTAATAAATCGGTCACATATTACCTATTGAATTACAAAGTCAGTGAATAACACTTTTTCAATTACCGGCTGGCCAACAGCTTGAGTTAAGCTTGCTTTAATATCTTCAGTCGCCTTGTTCCGCAGTTCAACTCTCCCGGCAGGAGATCGTAATTGATCGACCGTCGCCGAAGCGAATGTGGCAAGTAGTGCGCTTTCAACAAGTGGAGAGTGGTATCGAGCGAGAACTTCATTCTTCATACCACGTACCATCAGCTGTACTTTTATCTGAACTAAGCGATCTTTCTTATCGCCCGTAACGTTAAATAAGAAAGCTTGAGGCACATTAACATAGACCACTGGATCGGCACCCATGAGTTGAACCTCAGCTGACGACCCAGCACCCTCAGCCTTATCATCGGAACCCATTAAGAAAAATGCGGCACCACCACCTCCAAGTAACAGCACAACAACCGCGATAGCGATAATGAGGAGCTTACTCTTTCCTTTCGGTGTTTCTTGTTCTTCTGCCATATTCAGCTCTAACTTCCTGTTCTTCTATTAACTAACGGTACTTTCTATTAACTAACTGTTCTTCTATAAACTAACGGTTCTTTCTATTAGCTAAGTGTTTTAGCCTGATACTAGGCATAATAACTAATTCCATCACGCTTTGACGTGACATTCAATTCAAGATTGCTGTTGCTATCAAGGTTTTCATCACCTTGACCATCATTTATACGGTTAGAGCCTGATTGTTGCTCGCCATTATTGTACCTGTCTTGCCCCTGACCAGTATTCTGTTGCTGGACTGAAGACTCAGCAAGCTGCATCCCTTGCTGAGCGAGCATCTCCCTCAAACGAGGTAAGGTTTGTTCAATAACCTCTCTCGCTTGTTGACTACCGACAGTAAAGTGCACGTTCGCCACGTCATTATTCATGGTCATGCGAATTTTCATCTGCCCCAACTCTGGTGGGTCAAGACGGATATCCAAGCTCTTGAGATTCTTAGACATCATCATTTGGACTTTTTCCGCCACCTGGTCGTTCGCTAACTCTTTAGTGAGTTGCAAAGGTGCCTGTTGAGCCGCTTGAATTTCAGCTCGCGTAGGTGCTGAACCCACCGTAGCTGTACCTTGTGCGCCAGCGGCCGAGGCTATCTGCTGAGCAAAGGTCGAATCTTTAGAATCTTCTTTAGCACCGGCTTTGCCCAAACCAGACAATGCCGCGGCACCTGCGCCCGCTTTAAGAAGCGCATCAGTAGAGCCTGCTTTTGTAGTGACTGGCGCTGCATTCATCGCGATCCCTTGCGCGGTTAAAGCTGGATCCAACGTTGCTTGCTGCTGAGGTGAAGCAACATTAGCTTGTTGAGCGGCTGCATGTGCATTGTTGGCGTGCAGCATTGCTGCCTTATCCGTAAGAGCATTGTTTGTTGATTGAGAAGCGGCCTGCGCTGACACTTGTTGTGCAGCCGTCGCTACAGCTGCTGTTGATGCCGCCGCAGCTAAAGCTTTAGTTTCGCTTGAATCCGTATTATCCCAATCAATAGCAGCGGGTTCACCAGACGCGCTATTCACAGCCGGAGCTTGATTTAGCAAAGCCGTTGCTTGTTGTTGAACGTTAGTGAGCTGTTGATTCAACAGGTCTAAGTTAGAGGTCGCTTTAGCCAAAGCGGCTTGCTCATCAACCGTCAACTTAGCACCACTTTGTTGCTTCTTAAGCAAGCTATCGACAACAGACTGTTCTGATTCGATTTGTCCATTCAATTGTTTTAGTGCTTTGGTATGGGCATCAACCTGCTTGGCGAGTTCAATATCCGCAGCTGAGATCGCTTGGCTCTGTTCGGCCACCGCGGCGCTAGCCGCATTCTTTTGACTCAGCTCTCGGTTCATACTGGCTTCAATTTGTTCTGGAGTGACGCCTTTATCCATCAACTGTCGGATTTCATCATCAGTCAGCTGAGACACCCCCTTACCTCCGGTAAGAACAGCGATTTCAGAATCCACCTCAAGACTATTCTCTTGGATTGCTGCATTCGTTTGTTGTCTCGCCTCATCCGTAACGGAGGCTACTGCAACTGAAGCACCGGAGATATTACCTTGGGCGTTATCTACCTGACCTTGCTGAGGCAAGCCTTTGCCGTTTGACGCTTGATTTAGAGTTTTGTTTGCCTCATCCAATTGACCAAGCAATTTATTGCCTTCATTCATCGCTGCATTAGCTTGCGATGCTTGCGTAGAGCCATCTACAGCTGATGTACCCTGAGTTTGGGATTGAGCAACCTGTTCTTTAGAATCATTCGTCGTAACCTGCGCATCTTTACCATCCGCCTTATCAGCGACAGTGCTATCAGTGCCCGAATTGGCTTTGAGCTTAGCCTCAGTTCCAGACACAGCCTCTGCAGATGTTTCCTCAGCAGCTTTCTCGCCTTCTACTTCTGAAGCTGCTTGCTTGCTTTGCGCTTCGCTTACTTCGTCAGTAGCCTTTGATTCAGCTGAATCACCTTTGTTCGCTTCGGCTGACGCTTCACCTTCGGTAGAGGCCTGTTTAGCATCAGGCTTCGCGGTGCTTTCTGTGTCTTTTGCTGCGACTTTACTGTCACTTTCTTCAAAGCCTAGTGCTTCTTTGAAAGACTCAAAGAAACCTTTAGAGTCTCCAGTTTCTTCTACCTTTGAAGAGGCAGAACCGGAGTCCAACAACGATGACGTTTTGTTGGTCGCTGAATTTGAGGAAAGACTAACATTCATATATACAAGCTCTATCTACTAGCTTTGCTGCCTTGAATCAGACAACAAAAAGAAAGTCGGGTGCTTTTTATGCCTTTGGTGAGCATAACTCGCAATTTGATATAAAACAGAGCAAGAAACATGCCTATAAGTTTTAAGTCTGCCATCTGCAGAGCAACACTTGCGTCATTCGCGAATTAGGTTCAAATCTTCTTTCGGCTATATAACAGAGTCGAGAACTCATCCATTTGCTTTTGCTCTCTTTGATCTTGCAGCTTTGCTTTTTCTTTCTGCTTTTTCTCCATCAACCATTCGTAGGATTTACGCTTTTTTCGTAACTCCATCCAATAGTTTTGGCAGTTATCGACCTGATTTTTAAAGTGGTGTTCCGCTTCTCTCTGCTTAGAGAGCGTTTCATCTAATTGCGTTAAGAAACGGTTTAAGTGACCATATTGGCTAGCCGTTAATCCGGCCTTACCTCGGTCAACAAGTTGCTGGCAGTAATCAAGTCGATATTTTTCAATCTGTTCGACCTGTTCGTAGTAACCCTGCAGCTCGACATTCGCTTGATTCAGCGCCAATACAGCTTGGTTCTCTTGGTCTTTCGCTTGATCGAGAAGAAATTCTAACGCGTTATCCATGATTGACCTTATTCAACACGACCTAACCGCCTAACACATGCTTTAACATGTTGACGCACATATCATAGGGAACCGTTTCTTTCATTTTCTGTTGTAAGTACTCGTCCAACCTCGGTTTCAAAGTGAAAGCACTGTCGATTGCAGGGTCTGTTCCCGGCTTGTAAGCACCAATCGAAACCAAATCTTGATTTTTCCGGCATATAGACAGCACTTGTCTAACGGCTTTCGACATCAAGACATGTTCTTCGGTGGTGATTTGAGGCATAACACGACTGACGGATTTCTCAACATCAATCGCGGGATAGTGACCAGCATCAGCCATCTCACGAGATAAAACAATGTGACCATCAAGAATCGCTCGCGATGCATCGGCAATAGGGTCTTGTAAATCATCACCTTCTGTTAACACGGTAAAGAAAGCAGTGATAGAACCTTGTTCATCGTTACCATTACCTGCTCGCTCCACCAGCGCAGGAAGCTTGGCAAACACAGACGGCGGATAGCCTTTGGTTGCTGGCGGCTCACCCACAGACAGAGCGATTTCACGCTGCGCCTGAGCGAAACGAGTCAATGAGTCCATCAGTAGTAAAACATCTAGACCTTGGTCTCGGAAATACTCAGCTACAGCCAGTGCGGTTTGACAGCCTTTTAAACGCATCAATGGAGACGAATCCGCAGGAGCGGCGACCACAACAGAACGCTTACGACCATCTTCGCCAAGGATCTCTTCAATAAATTCTTTTACTTCTCGTCCACGCTCACCAATCAACCCCACCACGACCACTTGCGCGGTTGTACCACGAGTCATCATCCCAAGCGTAACCGACTTACCCACACCGGAGCCCGCAAACAGGCCGATACGCTGCCCTTTGCCCACCGTTAGTAAGCCATTAATCGCTTTTAAGCCAACATCAAGTGGCTCAGAGATAGGTTTACGAGCTAAAGGATTGATTGGCTCAGCATTAAAGGAAGCGCGTTGCTCGGTATAGATTGGACCTAAACCGTCGAGCGGATTACCTACGCCATCGATAACACGACCAAGCAACTCCATTCCAACAGGGATACCGCTTTCCGACGTCATCGGTGTCACGCGAGCGCCTGGTAAGATCCCAGTAATTTGTTCACTTGGCATCAAAAACAGGTTATCGCCAGAAAAGCCAACCACTTCAGCTTCCATCTGACCAGACATAGTCTCTACTAAGCATAAGCTGCCAATTGGCGCTTTGCAGCCGGTAGCTTCAAGCGTTAGTCCAACAACACGAACTAGTTTGCCTGAAGCAATTGGTCGCGACTTTAGCCCCTCGACTTTGTATTGGCTAAGACGGTTCGCTAACTCAAGCATTACTCATGACCTTGATGACGATTTACACCACAGAAGCTTTGAATGACGTTCTTCACGCGCTCTTCCATGCGGTAGTTAACACTCGATTCACCCGCTTCAATTTGTACGTCGCCGCGATTGAGTGCAGGCTCTGATACCAACGTCCAATTGCGAGAGTCCAATTCCGTTTCGCCATACGCTGAGCGTATTATTGCAACGTCTTCAGGGTTTAGCTTCAATGTGATCGCGTGACCTGAGATTGGCAATGACTCTACCGATTCTTTCACGGTATCTAGTATGATTTGTGGGTTGGTTTGCACTTCAACATGAACCACTTCTTTGACCATAGTCAACACCATGTCCACCAGTTGCTTCTCTACCTGAGCATTCATCAGCTCTAATGGCTGAGCGAACTGGTTGGCTAGCCCCATAAAGATGGCGACTTGCTGCTGAATGTACTCTTGACCAGCAGTAACGCCTTCAAGTTTGCCGGCTTCGTTACCCTCTTCGTGACCTGCGGCAAACCCTTCGTCTTTGCCTTTTTCGTAGCCCTGTTTAAAGCCAGCCTCTTGTCCTTGATGAAGCCCTTCCTGATAAGCGCCTTGCTTGATCAGTTCGATTTGGTCTTCAGTTAGAACCAGCTCTTCGTCTTCAATGGCTTCTTCAACCGTTGGCATCCAGCCAGGATCGTAGTTAAAAGCCGTTTCTTTGGCTTGTTTGTTCACATCAGAGGTATAGTCAGGCAGCCCCCATTTCTGAGGTTGGGCAACCGTATTATCTTCTTCAGGGCGAAGGAAGCCACGTTTTCTATCACCTGACATATCAGTACCTATCTATGAGTTCGTCCAACTGCGTTGTAGATTCAAGCAATTACACGGTAGTTAATCTGTGGTTTGAAGTTGGATAAAGAAAAGCCCCAACAATGTGGGGCTCTTGAGGTTTCTGTATTAAAGGAACTCGTCGGCGCCACCAGACAGCATAATCTCGCCACTGTCTGCCATCTTCCTCGCAATACCCAAGATCTCTTTCTGAGCCGCTTCTACATCAGAGACTTTAACTGGCGGCATCGCCTCAATATCGTCTCTCATCATATCAGCTGCACGCGTAGACATGTTCTTGAAGATCTTCTCACGTAGGCTTTCATCAGCACCTTTAAGCGCTTTCTGTAGAACGTCTTGTGGGACATCACGCAGCAATCGCTGAACACCTTGGTCATCAACTTCAATAAGGTTTTCAAAGACAAACATAAGATCTTGGATCTGTGTTGCCATGTCTTCGTCTTGATCTCGAATTTGCCCCATCAAGATGCCTTCTACATTATTGTCCATGTAGTTCATGATCTCAGCAGCGGCTTTCAGGCCACCAATTTTGGCAGCTTGAGCACCCGCTTGACCCGCAAACTGTTTCTCCATGATTTCATTCAATTCAGCGAGAGCTGAAGGTTGAACTTCTTCAAGGTTAGCAATACGCATCATCAAATCAAGACGAACACGCTCAGGGAATTGAGACAAGATCTCAGCAGACTGATCCGATTCCAAGTAAGACAGTACGATCGTTTGAATCTGTGGGTGCTCGTTGATAATGATGCTTGCCACCTGACGAGGATCCATCCACTTAAGAGAATCCAAACCTTTAGAGCCAGTACCCAGAAGGATTTGATCAACAAGGTTATTCGCCTTATCTTCGCCCAGCGCAGCTACCAACGCATTACGCATAAAGTCTTCACTGCCCATGCCGATGTTGGTGTACTTCTGAATATCATCTAGGAAAGCACGGTGCACAGCACCTACTTTTTCTTGAGACCAATCCGTTGAACGTGCCATTGCACTACCAACACGTTGAACCTGTTTAGGTTCCAGGTGGCGAATGATACCCGCAGCATCTTCTTCACTTAAACTTAGCAACAAGATAGCAGCGCGTTCTTCGCCTGAGATAGACTCGATATCAACACTTGCGACATCAAGCCCTTCACCACCTTCTGCTTGTTGTGGAACAATTTCGTTAGCCATCTGCCACCCAATTCTTAACTACTTGAGCTGCTAGCTCTGGTTCATTTGCTACAAGTGCACGTACTGCTTTCAGTACGTCCTCATCTTTGTGAAGGTTTGGTAGGTCGATACTTGAACCAAATTCAAATAACTCACCACCTTCAATATCACCACCAATTAAACTGGTTTCGCCGTCAACACCAATTGGCATGCCATCGGGGCCGTACATTTGATCGTCATCGTCTGCTGCTGGGTTAAGCAGTTTTTTCATTGCAGGGCGAACCAGCACCAATACGACAACAATAATAACCAACGCACTCGCAAACCAACGAACCCAATCATTAAAGTGTTGGTGCTCCCAAATTGGTACGTCAGCAACAATATCCGTTACTTGAGGTGCAAATTGCATGCTTAAAACATTGAGTAAATCACCGCGGTTTTCATCAAAACCCACAGTCCCAATCAATACCTGACGTATCGCGTTAATTTCGCTTGCTGGAATTGGGGTGTGAACCACTTCTCCCGTATCAGGGTTCAATGATTGGCGATCTTTGATTGCAACAGATACGGTCTGACGATTAACCGTGCCGCTCTGTTTTCGCTCATGACTAATGGTAGTATCCAGCTCAAAGTTGCGGGTCGCTTCTTTGTGAACCGAACCTTGCCCCATCATCGTACCATCTTTCATCTGAGCCACGTCCTGGGGAATCGATGCATCAGCAGGAGGCTGGTTACTCAAAGCCCCTGGAATACCAGCCACAACGTTGCCGTTATTGTAGTCTTCTAATGTATATTCACTTCGGGTTGCTGGAGTATTCGGATCAAAACGCTTTCTTGTTTGTTCCACAGCACTAAAGTCGAGTTGAATATCAACCTGAGCCGTGTAGTTACCAAACCCAAGAATCGGAATCAAAATAGAGTCAATTTTTTCACGTAGCGCTTGCTCTTGATTACGCTCTAACTCGTGCTCTTTTCGGCGTGCCGCTGACATCGGGTCCTGAGAGCCAGAGCTCAAAAGTCGGCCATGCTGATCGGTCACTGTAATTCGCGAAGTTTTCATCCCCGGAACGGCACTAGCCACCATGTCCACAACAGAATCAACTTCTTGCTGCTTGAGGTTCGTCCCCGTTTTAAGTGTCAGGAATACTGAGGCAGAGGCTTCTTGATTGTGACGAACAAAGACACTTTGCTTAGGTAAGGCAAGTAAAACTTGAGCTTTACGTACCTGCTTCATCTGTTCAATAGCTTTAGCAAGCTGTCTTTCACGGCTTAGTTTAAGACGCTCTTTCTCTAAACGTTGTGATACACCGAAACCCATGTCTTGCATGAGGATATCATCACCGGTGTTTCGCTCTTGGTTCAAACCCGCTCGAACCATATTTAGCTTTAATGAGTTATATTCACTCGCAGGTACCGAGATGGTATTCCCTTCAAGAGAGTACTCAATCTTCTGCGTATCCAAATAATCAAGAACCGGGATCAACTCTTCTGTTTCGTAAGCCCCTAATGGACGCATTTCTGGCTCTTTCACCCAGAAAAACAGCATTACAATAAGCGCTACACAGATCGAGATAGAAAGAACTAAGACGACTTGACGAAGCAAATCGAGATCACCGACGGCCATATCAAACTTAGATGAACTGCGCTCACCTAAATCGGTATTTTGCCCTTCGCCATCTAGATCAGAACTTGCAATAAGTGCGTGGTCGTTGCTATCGCTTACGGTTAAATCTGTTGTTTGACTGTTATCTGCCACTATTTACTACCCAACTTATACCGGCATGTTCATCAGCTCTTTGTACGATTCGACCAATTTATTTCTAATTTGGATCGTCGCTTCAAAAGCCACACTAGATTTATTACGAGCAATCATCACGTCAGATAAAGACACGCTTTGATCGCCACTGTCAAAACGAGTTTGAAGATTACCAGAGGTCTTTTGTAATGAGTTCACATTATTGATGGCATTAGTCAGCATGTTGCCAAAATCTGCACCAACCGCTTGGCCCGTTGCAGCAGGGCGCGTGCTGGCAGCTTCAACCATCATTGCCTGCATTTCGCCTTGTAAACCATCTATTCTCATTTACTACCTCAGGAGTCAAAATTATGACTATCTATTTAGCTGTATTATTGACAGAGCAATTAACGTGCCATGCATCAATTTGACTAGCTATCGTAATACACTAGTCAGAAAGCTGACACTACTAATTTATGTTCAATTTGGAATATCTATTCCAGCATCACGCATTTTCGCTAATTTATAACGCAATGTACGAGGGCTAATGCCTAGCTTTTCAGCCATATCTTTACGTCGACCATGACAAGCAATCAATGTTTCGAGAATGATCGCATACTCTTGATCTCTAAGTTCATTTCCAAGCCCTTCGCTACCTGCCACGACTTTATTGATAGGATTCGCTTCAGCAATCGGCTTAATTTCTGGCGCTGCAACACTGTTCCCTTCAACGATCTGTTGTAGTCCAGTAGCGTCTTGCCAATCAACACCTTCAAGTAAAATATGTTCGCCTGAAATATTTTCTTGCTCACTCAAAATTAGAGCGCGCTGCACGACATTATCCAGTTCACGCACATTTCCCGGCCACGGATAATTGACGAGTTTACTAATGGCTTGCTCAGACAGAACAGGAACAGGCATTCCTAGTTTGGTGCAATGACGTTCCACCAAATGTTTCGCAAGCGGCGCAATATCACCTTTACGTTCACACAGCGCTGGCCAAGTAATTGGAAATACATTCAGTCGGTAGTATAAATCTTCACGGAAATTCCCTTCAGAAACATACTGTTTTAGGTCGCGGTTACTGGTTGCTAGAACACGGACATCCAATTTGATGCTCTTGCGGCTACCAAGACGTTCAACTTCGCGCTCCTGCAATACGCGCAATAGTTTCGCTTGTAGGCTAAGATCCATTTCACTGATCTCATCCAACAAAATAGTACCACCTTGAGCTTGTTCAAATTTACCAGGGCAAGCTTGAATCGCACCGGTAAACGCACCTTTATCGTAGCCAAACAGTGTCGCTTCCAACATGTTATCTGGAATCGCGGCACAGTTAATCGCAACAAACGGACCGTCTTTACGGCTCGAAGCGTTATGAATATAGCGAGACATGACCTCTTTACCAGAACCACTTGGCCCTAGCACCATCACGTTGGCATCGGTTTTAGCCACCTTGTCAGCCAGCATCATTAGTTTGATACTTTTCTCATCGGCAACGATAGCATCGCCATTGTCATCCGACTTTACGGGAGCGTAACGGCTCACCATGTTTAACAGCACTTCTGGAGCAAATGGCTTTGCCATGTAATCGATAGCGCCTTCTTTCATTGCCGCGACCGCATCTTCAATGTTGGCATAGGCCGTCATCAATAGAACCGGAAGATTTGGCCAATGCTGCTTGATGTTTCTTAGCAATGCTAAACCGCCCATACCGGCCATCTGTACATCAGAGACCACGATATCAACAGAGTTTGATTTCAATTTTACCAGAGCATCTTCCGCACAATCCGCTTCCAGCCATTCGTAACCAGCAAGCGCGAGTGTATCGACAAGGGCTTCGCGTAGACCTTCATCATCTTCGACGATTAACACTTTGCTTTGAGCCATAGGATTCTCCAGTGTAAATTCAGTTAAAACTTATTAGTCTTCAGAAGAAGAGCTTCTTTCCAACGGTAGACACATGGTAAAGCATGCGCCGTCACCCTCTTCTGATATCAATTCCAGTCGACCTTCATGTGCTCGGCATACCATTTGTACAACCGCTAAACCTAGACCTGTGCCTTGAGAACGAGTGGTAAAGAAAGGTTCCATAATCTTACCTTGTAGTTCTTTAGGCACTCCGGGGCCACTGTCTTGCACTGATATCTTAAGTTCACCGTTTACGGGTCTAAAAAACACATCAATCTGCGATTTCTTGCCAGCAATTTGAACCGCGTTCAAAACTAGGTTACTTAAAGCAGAAGCGATAGCATTGGCGTTGCCAAACATTTGAGTCTTTTCATCTTCAACTTCCTGACAATAATCAATCTGGTTGCTTTTTAACGCAGCCTCCACCATAGGATGAAACTCAATGATGAGTTCCGCGATGGTGAATGGCTTAACCACCTTGTTGTCGCCACCTTTGGCAAACAACAGCATGTCATTCACTTGTTTCTCTAAATCATGCAACCTATCCATCAGCTTAGATTGAAAACGCGTTTTTGTTGCCGGCGGCAAATTTGGCGCGGCAAGGTTTGATGCATACAGCATCGCACTAGAAAGCGGCGTGCGAACCTGATGGGCAAGCGAAGCGACCATTCTTCCGAGTGAAGATAAACGCTGAAGATCGCTCACACGAGACTGCAGTAGGCGGGTTTCTGTCAGGTCTGTAATCAAAATAAGCTGACCTGTAGTCGAGGCTGAAATCGCTAAGCGCACTTTTCGCCCATTCTTCAATGAGATCTCATGCCCATCATCGTCCCTTGGTTCAAAGGCATTTTGTATTACCGAAAACCATTTCTCGCCAACCAACTCAACCCCGAGAATACGGTGTGCTTCAGGATTCGCTTCTCTCACTTCACCATGTGTATCTAACAAGATGACCCCCGCAGGCATAACATCGAGCACTTGCTTATAGCGCTCAACCTGTTGCTCAACAGAATCTAGATGTGATTGATTTTCTGGTTCGTTAGATAGGTGCATGTCAAAAATTTGCCTCAAATACTAAAACAGCCTGACATGTACAACACAAGTCAGGCTATTTGCTATATTTATCACATAGTTAAGCAAGCAACAACTCGACTATGGTTTATCTGTTCGTTTAGCTAAAGTTGCCAAAAAGCTAAAATGCTAAAATGCTAAAATGCTAAAATGCTAAAGTGTGTACTAGTTTTCGTTTTCATCGAAAATAGGCACTAACGCTGCAAGTTATATTTACGCATTTTTTCGACCAGAGTGGTTCTGCGCATTCCAAGCATGTCAGCAGCGCGAGCAACAATACCGCCCTGAGCCTCCAACGCTTGATTGATCATATTCACTTCCATATCAGCGAGTAGTTCTTTCAAGTTAACCCCTTCAGCGGGTAAATCTTGAGGTGCGTTCGCATTGTCAGCAAGCTCATCGTGCTGCTCAAAACTGAAGTCTTCTGAGAACAAGTCAGAAAGAGCATCTCGCTCTTGCTCTTCCTCTGATGCAAAATTATTAAACTCTGGCTGAAACTCTGGGATATCACTGTATCTATATTTAGTTGGTAGATGATTCACATCAACCAAGCTATTTGGATATAAAATAACCATTCGCTCAACTAAATTAGCTAACTCACGTACGTTGCCCGGCCAGCAATGCTCCATCAAAGAGTTGATGGCACGGGGAGTAAAACAGATTGGCATGCCACCTTCAGCTTCCATTCTGGTCATCAACTCCTGAAGCAATAGGGGAACATCTTCTTTTCGCTCCTGAAGCGATGGCATTTCAATTGGGAAAACGTTCAAGCGATAGTAAAGGTCTTCACGGAACAAATCATCTTCGATCATATTTTCAAGATTGCGGTGTGTTGCCGCAATCACTCGAACATCAGCTTGAATGGTACTATTGCCACCTACACGTTCAAAACTGCGTTCTTGTAAAACACGAAGCAACTTAACTTGCATCGCCATTGGCATATCACCAATTTCATCAAGAAACAGTGTACCACCTTCAGCCAACTCAAAACGGCCTTTACGTGCGGTAATTGCACCAGTAAACGCGCCCTTCTCATGACCAAACAGTTCACTTTCGAGCAAGTCTGGCGGTATAGCGCCACAGTTTACGGGAACGAAAGGTCCTGAACGACGTTTAGAATGATAGTGAACATTACGTGCTACAACTTCTTTGCCCGTGCCTGACTCACCAAGAATCAATACGTTTGCTTCAGTAGAAGAGACTTGTTCAATCAAGTGACGAACTTCTTGGATACCAACACTCTGCCCAACTAGACTACGAAAAAGCGTATTCTTACGCGCTGAAGGTACAATTTGAACGCCTTTACGGCCTAAGAAGTCTTTACAGTGTCTTAGTGCATCACTTAATTGCGGGTAGTTAAGAGGAAGTTCGAGTTCACCAACAAAGTTAGTAAGTTCGTCAACCGGGTAATCGTTTTTGCCAATCACCAGTAAAGGGATGTGATTAACATGAACAAGCTTTTCATTCAGTAATGCGAAGCCTTTGGCTTTAATTGAACCAATGATGCAACCGGCCCACTGTAGGGACCAGTCAACTTTGTATGCTTGTTCAGAGCTGATTACTTCGCAGCTCTCTCCTACAAACTCTAATATTGTGCTTAAATTGTGACGATTTTGAGCGTTATCATCGACGACAAGCAGTTTTGCCAAACCTTGCATAAGTAGGAATTATTGCCTTTATTTTGGTGCGATGCGGAAATTGGTAAGCGACGTAAGAGACAAAACAGAGAAAATATCAATGATTATAATCTACGTGGACAAATCTAGGAAACCAGCAACGAAAAAAGCCATTAGGCTATCTAATGGCTTCTATTTTATTTGATTATAAAAATAAGGCAACCAAGCAATTCAGAGATATGCGATTGGTTTAAACTGGGATGTTTCTTTAAATACCAACATCCGCAGACGTTAAATTGTGATATTCATTCGGAATTTGGTCCCAAGCGCTCTTAATTTCGCGGATAATATCAATAACATCATCAATTGGCTGAGGATCATTTTTGTGATTTGCAGCAGAAATTTGCGTGATCATAAACTCATAAAGTTGATCTAGATTTTTCGCAATGTCGCCACCATCGGACATTGATAGGCAACTACGCAGGCTAATAATGATATCTAGAGCCTTACTCAGTCGCTCACCTTTCACCGGAATGTTGCCCGCTTGCATTGCTGCTTTACCTTGAATTAAGCGCTCGATAGCACCAGCCATTAGCATCTGAACAATTTTATGCGGTGAGGCAGCTGTAAGCTGGCTATCCACTGATACCTTTTTATATGCCTGTAAAGAACCGCGCATAGTAAACCTCTTCTATAAAAACTTTTTGTATTGTTGAACTGATTTGGCAGCATGTCGGTATTTATGTAAGTTTTTACCTACTAGACCAGTCTCAGACTGCATCAGTTCGACCAATTGTCTTGTTCTCGAAATGGCTTCAAACCACTCGGAGCTTTGCTTAACGTCGGGATATGAATCGATTAATTGAAGCACGTTTTGCAATAACTGTTCTCTGTTATCGACAAGATGCACGATTTCTTCAGCATTAATTTCACTAAATTCGAGCTTAGACATAATTAATTGATCGAGCTCACAAAGCTCTTGAAGCAGTTTGCTCATCTATTAGCCCATTGCACTCATCATGCTGCCTAACTGAGATTGCATCTTGCTGGTCGCATCCTGCATAGCAGTGAACTTAGAGTGCGTGCGATTCTGCAGGCTATCCATACGGCGATCGAGCGCGACTTGGTCATCAACCAACCGATAGTTTTGTTCGACCAAGCTCTTCTCTCTCGTACGGATAGAACCGGTAACACCCGTGATCCCTTGAATCGCATCTTCGACTTTTTTAGCGAAGCCATTGTTACCACCAAAGAATTCACCCAACTTATCAAAGTGATTGTTGAGTTGACGGTCAAGCATATCGTAATTGATTTCTAGCGAGCCTTGTCTTGTGGTGGTGATGCCAAATTCAGTCAAAGACTTTAGATTGTCTGGCGCGTCTTCAATGCTTGATGAGAACACACCTTTCAATCGTGAATCTGCACTGCGTACTGTACTGTCGCCAGAGAGAGGGCCTTTTTGACCAGTCAGTGGATCGACACCCGCTAAGTCTTTAGATACTTGGTAAAACTGATTATAAGAGTTAACAAAAGCTTCAATATCTTCACGAACACGATTACGGTCGTACTCAACACCAATCTCTGCTGGCGGCTTATCTTTAGGGGTTTTACCTTTAACCGTAATATCAATACCTTCAACGGCATCTTCAATCACATTGTTATTGCTAGAGAGCTGAGCAATGCCGTCTAGAACAACCATAGAATTTTGTCCTGCTTGCACTTCAGTCATACCGCTGTATTGGTCAAAAGACTGTTGAGCTAACGCAAGGTCAGCTTGAGCTTTATCAACCTTCTCTAAGTGTGCTCGTTCTGCTGGAGATAATTTCGCTCTCTCTAATTGCTGAGCCTGAAGTGGGGTTAGTTCACCTCTTTCAACTCTCTTCGCTAACTCAGAACGTTCATCAACCAATTTACTTTCTATTCTGGCTTTCTCGGCATCGAGTTTCTGCTGTGCCTCTTTGGGAGTAACATAAGAATCCGTCAACGTACCAGCGGCAGTATTTGACCACCCTGGAATATCAGCTGCTTTCTCTATGGCTTTTTCGTCAAGCTCAAGTTCAGGCCTAAAAAAAGAATCGAGTAATGTACCTGAAGCGGTATTGTTCCACCCAGGGATTGTATCTTCTGGCATCCCTGAAGCCGCTAAAGCTGCCGCATCTAGCGCCTTCTGACCAGCCATTGCCGCAGCTTGACCATAAGTTAAATTGTCACGGTCAAATTCAGCGAAAGGATCTTCGGGTTCAACGACGGGTTCCGATTTTCTTTCATAAATAGGATTACCGTTTACATCAAATATAGTGTTTCCGTTAGCGTCTCGCAGAGGAACAGCGAAGCCGTCTGGAATAGGGTTACCGTCGGCATCCAATTTGGGAGGGGCATCAGCCAAGACGCCTTGCGCTACTGAGCGAGCATCTTCTAAGGCTTTCAGTCTTTCCGATAGGGTTTTATATTCTAATTTTTTTAGAGGGTTGTTATCTTCAGAGTCAACGTGGAGTTTTATTTGATTGTCTTCACCAGACATATTTGAAGCGAGGACTAACCGTGGTCCTTCTTTGTCGTTAATAATAGAAGCTCGAACACCCGGATTATCCCCGGCACTGTTAATTGCTCTAACAACATCACGCAGTTTTGAGTTAGCACTAACTTGTGTCTCGAAGCTCTCTTTACCAAGCGAAACCTGCAGCTTACCTGGGCCAAATTTCATGTCCTCTGATAGTACATCAGAAGCCACTTTATGGCTCTGGGCAAGCTGCAACACATCGATAGCATATTTGCCAGCGATCGCTTCGGTAGTCGCGGTTGCAGAGACAAGACCTTCATCAGAGCTTTCTACTGTTCGTACAGCAAAAGCTTTGTCCTGGCGAAAGCTTGTCATCAGATTTTTCATCGAATCAAGGGACTCTCTGAGTCTTCCATAGGCACTAATGCTGGTGTCGATTCGCGTTCGTTCATTGTTGATTTGTTGCTGTTTAGGCACACGCTCCGAATCAACAATTTTGCTGACCATGGAATTGATATCCATGCCAGACGAAATCCCCATTGGGCCAAAACTCATTAAACCACCTCAATAATACGACTTAAACCTTAGCCTCCAATATTCCACTATTCGAGGTTTGGGCTGCTAGGCGCCTTAGAATTTCGAGCATTTCTTCATCGGGAATTTGGCGAATAATATCGCCCGTTGTGGTCTCATAAATGGTAACCACATCTCTCCCAGTCTCTTCATCAACCTTAAAAGCAACACCCTTGTTGAGAGAAGATATAAATTCGTTTACCTTCTCCACCATTTTGACTCGCTCCGCATCATTTAACTCTTGTCTATGTTGAGCTAATTTAATCGCCGCTTCGGTAGCCATCTCTTTCGATTTTTCTACCTTGTCATAAGATGTTGTTTCTTTCGGTTGTGAAGTACTCGACGCACTACTACCTTTATCGCTTGCAAATTTAATGCCATTAGGTGAGCCATAAGGCTGGATGTTCGATGCGTTAGATAATATTTCCATAACACTCTCCCTCCCAACTTTATGAGCCTAACAGTAAAACTCTACCTACAGTAGAGTTTACCGTTACTTACTGAAGTAAGTTTAGCCCAATAAGCTTAAAGCTGCTGATGGTGATTGTTTTGCTTGAGCTAAAATAGAAGTACTCGCTTGTTGTAAGATTTGAGACTTCGTCATTGCCGTTGTTTCTTTTGCGTAATCAGTATCTTTGATTCGGCTCTTAGACGCATTAACGTTTTCGTTAATATTTTCTAAGTTGCTGATTGCGTGGTCAAAACGGTTTTGGAATGCACCAAGAGAGGCACGATTACTGTCTACTGCCTTTAAGGCACCGTCAATAATAGATACAGCGTTGTTTGAACCTGCAACAGAAGTTACATCAATGTCGTTAACAGTAACATCCGTTACAATAGCCTTGCTGCTGCCAGGAATCTCTTTACCTTCTGCATCTTTACCAGAGCCAAGACCTAGCTCTTCAGCAAGAGAGCCGCCAAACTCAACATTACCATCAACTTTTTGGCTTGAAGCGAAGAGTTGCAATTTACCGCCTTCACCTACCGAAGCTTGAACATCCGGGCTTTGACCGTTTAGGTAAGTGGCAAGTTCTTCCATGTCATTACCTTTTTTCGCAGTAATCGACAGATCTTGAACGTCACCAAACTGATCTTGGTACTTCATCGTTAGGACAGAATCTTCACCTACGCGCCAAGACGTATCTTTCCCCTCAGCAACGCTATAACTCTTACCGCCCATCGCTTCAGTATCGGTACGCATATTATTCATTGTCAGCATTACTGCTTCACCAGAATCTGCACCAATTTGGAAAGATTGACTACCGAAAGTTCCGTTCAAAAGCTTATTACCACCAAAAGAGGTCGTTTCAGCGATACGGTTAAGCTCAGTGTTTAGAGCAGAGACTTCTTCTTGAATTGCAACACGTTCAGATTTCGTGTTTGAACCATTTGAAGATTGAAGAGAAAGGTCACGCATTCGTTGCAGGATATTGGTTGACTCATTCATTGCACCTTCAGCTGTCTGTGCAATAGAGATACCATCGTTCGCGTTTTTTACAGCCATATCTAGGCCACGACTTTGCGACGTTAAGCGGTTAGAGATTTGTAGGCCTGCAGCATCATCTTTTGCGCTATTGATTTTATAGCCAGAAGACAAACGCTCCATTGATTTTTGAGTACCTTCAGCCGCACTATTTAGGTAGCGCTGAGCCGTCATTGCAGACACATTTGTGCTTACATTAATCGCCATAGTTGATCTCCTTTAGGCATTTTTTCATGCACTTATGTGACTCTCACCTCACAAAAACACATGTTATTTTGTTTTATATACCAGTGTCTCTCTCACCTTACATTGGTACATATCATTTCTCTCAATCCCTTTAACGGCCCCTTAACTAGAAGCTTTAATAAAAAATGCATTTTTTTTCGTATTATTTTCAATGTTAAAAAAAACGTGAAGTAGATCATCATTTCCCGACTCGGTCATTCCCTACTGTGAGGAACGAACGTGATAGAGGATCTCGCTTTTTCTTCTATCAACCAACATTGCACTTTTTCCAAATTCACCCTAGCCAAATAGCAGGCAATAAAAAACCCAGCCGAAGCTGGGTTTATTTAGCGCTCATCTCTCACCACGAGCTAATTTGTGGAAGCCTGACATTGACGATTATAAACAATAATGCACATGGTCAATGTGGCCTTTCAACCGATTAACCTAGTAGGCTAAGTGCCGAGTTCGGAGCTTGCTTCGCTTGAGCAAGAATCGAGCTTGAAGCTTGAGAAAGGATCTGAGATTTAGTCATCTGAGTCGTCTCTTTAGCGAAATCGGTATCTTTGATACGGCTCTTAGATGCATTAACGTTTTCGTTGATGTTGTCTAAGTTGTTAATTGCGTGGTCGAAACGGTTTTGGAAAGCACCAAGCTCAGAACGGTGGCTATCTACATATTTAAGTGCCGCATCGATAACAGCTACAGATTCTTGTGCACCACCAACAGACGTTACGTCGATACTATCAACCGTAACTTGCTTAGCCTCTAGCGTTTTTGGGTCCTCAGGTTTCGCACCTGCTGTCATGCCTAGTTCATCTGATAAAGCACCAGAAAATGCAATTTCCCCATCAACTTTGTTGTTACCAGCGAAGATTTGCAGTTTACCTTCTTCATCAATTGACGCTTTTACTAGGTCTTGTTGACCGTTAATGTAAGTCGCTAGCTCTTCAATATCATCGCCTGCTTTAGCCGAGATGTTGATTTCTCGTTGGTCACCGAAGCTATCTTTTAATGACATGGTTAAATCATTAGCACCAGCTGTTACACCCCAATCTTTACCTTTAGCTTCTGTAAATTGGTAGCTGTTGCCGCCCATTTGGTCGTTATCAGAACGCATGTCTTTCAGCTGAAGCATTACTGCCTCACCATTGTCTGCACCAATTTGGAATGACTTAGTACCGTGAGTACCGTTAAGCAGCTTGTTACCACCAAAAGAGGTTGTTTCAGCAATACGATTTAGTTCATCGTTCAGTGCTGTAACTTCTTCTTGGATTGCAACACGGTCAGCTTTTGTATTCGAACCGTTTGTTGATTGCAGAGACAAGTCACGCATACGTTGCAGAATGTTTGATGTTTCATTCATCGCACCTTCTGCCGTTTGAGCGATAGAGATACCATCGTTCGCGTTACGTACAGCAACATCAAGACCACGACTCTGAACGTTCAAACGGTTCGAGATTTGTAGGCCTGCAGCGTCATCTTTTGCGCTGTTGATTTTAGAACCTGAAGATAGGCGTTCCAT